>CAYJNC010000210.1:0-3784 GCA_964371185.1 uncultured Christensenellaceae bacterium | reverse complement strand
ATTTGCCGAAAGAGAAAACGGCGCTATGACATTTAGAAGAGGTTTTGAAATCCCGGAAGGTGCTAATGCACTTGTAACAGAAGACGTTGTTACAACCGGCGGTTCGGTAAAAGAGGTTATAGAGCTTATAAAAAGCTGCGGAGCAAACGTTGTTGGCGTAGGCAGTGTTGTGGATAGAAGCAATGGCAAGGTTTCGTTTGGAGTTCCTTTTAAGGCTGTGTTAACGATGGAAGTAATCTCTTATGAAGCAGACGAGTGCCCATTATGTAAAGATGGCATACCTGCCATAAAACCCGGCAGCAGAAATGTTAAATAGTAACGGATTATTTAATTTGAAATTACTTTATTTAGTTACATATTAAATAAAAAAGAGCGGAATAAAATCTGCTCTTTTTTTTGTGGTGGCATCATAATGAATGATTAAAAACGTCGTAAAACGGGGTGTAAATTCTTATGTAAGCATATTTATAAACATATGAATAATGATTGTATTATGGACGTGTTGAAAAAAGCCATGATTTTGCAATTTCTTCGCCTTGACTTGCGTTTTTGCGTTAAAAAGCCTCGCCTTAGCTGTGCTAAAGTTACGGTTTTTGCCTTAAACTGCAAGCCTATTCAACAGAAAATTTCATAAATCGAACTTTCTCAACAAGCCAATAATAGTGTTTTTTTATTCTAAAAAAATGTATAAAATTTGTTTAAATAATTGCTGACAAGACAAGTGTTTTGTTGTATAATAAATTTAGTTGATTTGTATAGCATGGAGGTTAAACAGAAAAAATGAAAGAAAAAGAAAAATCGGAGCAAAAAAACAAGAGTGCCAATTTTCTTGTTAAAATACAGTATTGTGAGCATCATTCTTGGCAAGGCACAATAAAATGGATGGAAACCAACGAAGAACAACCTTTTAGGAGTGCTCTTGAGCTGATAAAACTTATGGACAGTGCTGCGGAATGTTTAAAAAAGTAAATTAAACACAGAAAATGTATTTTTTTATGATAATAAAAGAATAATTATACAAAAACTTTGTAATTAATCTTGAAGATTGTTTATAAAGTTTTTTTCTGTTTTAAATAGTTATATTTATATGAACAAAAAACATTAAACAAACTATTAATGGTATAATAAATTATCAACTATGCGGCGGAGAATTTTTATGATAAGTCTTACACCCGAATGGAAAAAAGAATTAAAGAAACTATTTTGGCTGTTACTATACCCAATTGCATATATCAGCCAAAATATAGCACAGCTAAACCCAATTTTTATCGAAAATTATTATTCTAATGGCATTTATCCGGCAATAAGCGGAGGTGTCAGCAAATTTTTCAGCATCTTTCCTTTTTCATTCGCCGAGTTTTTATTATATGCTCTGATAATCGCCCTAATCACATTCATAGTTGTTTGTATAGTTAAAAAAATCAGAAAAACGTTACCACTTATAAAGTTTTATAAATATATAATGATAATTCTTTTAATTGGTGGAATCGGCGCAAATGCTTTTTACTGGATGTGGGGATTTAACTACTCAAGAATGCCTATTTCATATTCTATGCAATTGAATGTTACGGAAAGAGAACCGCAAGAGTTGGCCGATTTATGCGTTGCACTTGCAGCAACCGCAAATGAGTTAAGAGAAGATTTATCGGAAGATGAAAACCAAGTTTTCACATATTCGGATGGAAAGGAATCGGTTTTAGAAAGAATTCCGGACGCATATACAAAGTTGGGCGAGCAATATTCACAGTTTTCAAGAGAGATAGTATCTCCGAAACCCGTCTACAATTCAGAGGCGATGAGTGTTGCCGGAATTGCCGGCATATTTATACCGTTTACAGAAGAGGCCAACGTTAATGTGCATGAACCGGATTTGCTTTTTGCGTCTTCCGCTGCACACGAAAGTGCGCACCTTATGGGGTATGCAAGAGAAGACGAAGCCAATTTTATCGCATATCTTGCCTGCATGGCGTCTGAAGATAAAGAACTTATGTATTCGGGTGTCATGTTAGCGCTTATAAATGCCGGAAATGCACTCAGCGATATAAGTATGGAAGCATATTCGCAACTTCATGCACAATATAGCGATGCGGTAAAAAGAGATTTAGTCGCGTATAATGAGTATAGACAGGCATATGAAGGGAGTGCCGAAGAGATTGTTGAGCAAATAAATGACAACTATTTACGTGCGAACAATCAGCAATCGGGAGTCTTGAGCTACGGTTACATGGTAGACCTACTTCTTGCATATTATGAATAAACTCCAAAATTTACTGCATAAATAAATAGATTTTATATGGTTTTTGTAATATAATATATCTATGAAAAATAGAGAACAAATAACAAATTATATCAAAGAGAACGGCCTTAAATATTACGTTGTAACGTACGGCTGTCAAATGAACGAGCATGAGTCTGAAAAATTAAGAGGCACATTAGAAGAAGTCGGCTATTTGCCTGCACAAGACAAAGAAAGTGCGGATTTTATCATATTCAATACGTGTTGTATAAGAGACAATGCAGAGCAAAAAACGTTTGGCAATGTAGGCGCACTAAAAAAACAAAAAGAACAAAACCCACAACTCATGATTGCTGTTTGCGGTTGTATGACGCAGCAAGAAGAAGTAGCAAAAAAAATGTCTGTGACTTTTCCTTTCGTAGACATTATTTTCGGCACGCATAATTTGCATTCTTTTTCGGATATGATAATAAAAAGGTTATCACAGAAAAAACGTGTTTTAGATGTATACAAGACAGAAGGAGAAATATTCGAAAATGTACCCGTAAAAAGAAAAAGCGGGCCGCTTTGTTCCGTAAACATAATGTATGGGTGTAATAATTTCTGCTCATATTGCATAGTTCCTTATGTCAGAGGCAGAGAACGTTCGAGAAAAGTTTTTAACATAATTCAAGAGATCAACGATTTATGCGCACAAGGGTTTAGCGAAGTAATGTTGCTTGGGCAAAATGTTAATTCGTATAACGACGGAATAAACTTTCCTCAACTGTTAAAACAAATTTGTGAAAACACAAAAATTTCTCGAATCAGGTTTATGACTTCTCATCCAAAAGATTTATCCGAAGAACTTATTACCGTAATAAGAGATTATCCTCAGGTGTGCAAGCATATTCATCTGCCGGTGCAGTCGGGTAGTACAAAAATTCTTGCGGACATGAACAGAGGCTACACAAGAGAGCATTATCTTAATTTGGTAAACAAGATACGCAAAGAAATTCCCGAAATTGTGCTGACAACAGACATTATTGTCGGCTTTCCGGGAGAGAGTGATTCGGATTTTGCGGATACGGTTTCGCTTGTTGAAGAAGTCGGGTTTGATTCAGCTTTTACCTTTGTATATTCTGTGCGCACGGGTACGGCGGCCGCAAAAATGCAAAACTTTGTGCCTAAAGAAATTCAGACAGAGCGTATTATGAAACTTATAGACATACAAAATGACATAACCGAAGAAAAAAACAAGGCGTTTTCGGGTAAGACCGTGCGGGTTTTGGCTGAAGATGTCAGCACGAGAAACGAGGAGGATATTTGCGGACGTGCCGACTGCGGTAAGATGGTCAACTTCAAGGGTACTAAAGCCGATATTGGAAAGTTTTTTGATATTCATATAACAGAGGCCAAAAGAACAACGTTATTTGGCGAAATTGTAGGGTAGGGAGTATTTATGGCAAAACTAACACCGATGATGCAACAATATGTTTCGTTAAAAGAAGAGTATGCCGATTGTATTTTGATGTTTAGATTGGGCGATTTTTACGAAATGTTTTTTGA
>CAYJNC010000209.1:0-3802 GCA_964371185.1 uncultured Christensenellaceae bacterium | reverse complement strand
AAGAGGCACTTTCAATCATGTATGGTACGGCACTTGCCGCACAAGGCGACGATCCGCATGATTTTGTCGAAGAAGATATGATTGCAGACTTTGAAGAAATTGGTGTCATAAACGACATCGATGAGAATGCCTATGATGCAGATGCAAATGCAACAATCAAGCTTTCGCTTGTTAGATGCAGCAGGTTGTATAGCTGGATTTTTGAAGAATAAAAATGACTTGTATTAAATTTTCCGGCTATAATTAAATAGTTGGGGCAGGTTGAAAAGAAGTAAAAAAAATCGGGTGGAGTCATACAAATGACACCGCCCGATTTCTTTGTATGTTAAAATCCTTTTATTGATTTGAAAAAATTTCGGATTTAGTTGAGAGGTTTTATGCTGTCGTATGCCTGTCGATCGGTTGCCGGTGGAGCAAAAAGTCATGAGTGAAGAACAACAATATTGCTTTTTGTATTGTTGAATAAAATATTTGTTATATGAATATTTTTTTGTGTAAGTCTAAGGAATTATTATCCGGTTTAATCTATGTAATATTAAGCGAAATGGGGGGACAAACACAAACAGGGCTACACGTAAATCTGTAGCCCTTATTTTTTGATGTTTGGTTTAAGCTTTTGCTTCCGGAACTATTTCTATTTTTTCGTTTGTGCAAGTAACGGTTTGCTCTTCTTCCGAGAGCTCGCGTTCGGCGATGATGTCTTCGATAGTTTCTTTGGTTTCCATCAATTCTTCTATAGACATTTCATCAAAATCAACCTTGTTAGCTGTCGGGATGGGAATACCATAACCTCTCAATAAGGAATCTACCTTTTGTTCATTTTTCTTGTATAAGTAAAAACCAACAGCACCTATTCCAAGCCCGATTAAAATACCTTTTCCAATACCTGTCATTTTTCTTATCTCCTTTTTTTTATTATATAATTAAACTGTAGAAACAATAAGTTTATTAGCCTGAGCAGTGTCTTCATCATCGCCTAAAAGCGCCGGGTACCGGTCGTCTAACAATTTGCTGCTTATTAATGCCCGTTTTGGTTCGAGTAGATATTTCTCGCTGTTTCCTTCGTGTTGTTCTACCCTAAAGGCAATTTTCCCTGAATTACTGCTTATAATATGCCGTCCGAATGTAAGCACCCATGCAATTGCAGGTGCATAACATACACCGTTGTTTATTGCGTCGAACAGGTATACGATAGACATAACCTCGGGGTCAAACGCACCTTTTTCCTTTAACTCTCTGTAGCCGTGGTCTATTATGGCATAGCCGGTTATTGATACGGTTAGCCATTTGATAATTTGTGATAACATTACAGACGAGCCAAACACATTTGCAAATATATTAACAACAGACATCATGAGTGCTACACCTTGGCTGCTCGGTCGAGGTGAAACGGCATTCTTTCGCTTGTCAATCAGCTCAACTTCGCCCGATTTTTGCCCATATACGCAACTAACTATACATTGTAGCAACACCCTGTCTAAGGTTAGGAAGTTTGAATAATGAATGGTAGCGGTACGCAATAGCGGGTTATATTCAAGGCTTTTTACACCTCCCGTAGCATTCAAGATTTTAAAAACTTTTTGAGGGTCTTTTATTCCGTTTTCAAACCTAAGCCTAAGACGCCCTCTTATCGAATGTAGTATTTCTATTTTAAAACAGTTCACTTTCGTACTCCTTATTTTTACCGTGAAAAAGCAATCTGCAAGAATTGCCTATTACGGCTATTGTGCTCATGTTGTGTAGCAATGCACTTAAAAATACAGATATATTGCTGGTTGCTCCAAGAATTAAGCCTAAACTGTTTATGCCGATAACCATGCCGAAATTCTGTTTGACTATTTGCATGGTAAGCTGAGATAAATCCATGACATAAGGAATAAGCATGGGATCGTTTCGCCCTATTATAATATCGCTTGTTTCCATTGCCACGTCGGTAGATTTATTTCCGAGCGATATGCCAACGTCGGCATAGGCAAGGGCAGGGGCATCGTTAATGCCGTCGCCTACCATTATTACTTTGTGCCTGTCTGCCTGTGCCTTAAGCAAAATTTCTGCCTTTTGCTCGGGCAACATGTCGGCCATGTATCTGTCGGCACCTATGGTGTTTGCCGCAATTTCTGCCTGTAACTTGCTGTCACCTGTTAGCAGTAATACCTCGCTGATGTTACGTTGACGCAAATTGTTGACCGTGCGCCTTATGTTTTGACGTGGGCGGTCTATTGCGTATACAACGCCAAGTAACTCGTTTTGCAGGGCAATGTATGTTGGTATGCCAATGTTTAAAGATTTGTCGGCATCTTTGGGGATAACAACATCGTTTTCCTTCATGTAAGCAAGGCTACCTGCATATACCGTTTTATTTCCTACGGTCGTTTTGCTACCTTTTGCAATGGCTGTTTCGATGTTGCCGTGTTTTGGTATGGGTGCGCCGATTTGTGCGCCGTATGCTAAAATTGCCGTTGCGAGCGGATGGGAAGAAGTTTCTTCTGCCGCACAAGCATAAGACAATACTTCTTTTTCAGAATGTTTTGTGCTATAGATTTTTGCCGCAACAATTTTTGGCGTGCCTTCGGTTATTGTTCCTGTTTTGTCGAATATGATGGTGTCTGCGTCACTCATCTTCTCGATATACGCACCACCCTTTATTAATATGCCTTGTCGCACAGCAGAATTTATGGCTGCCGAAAATGCGGTAGCGGTAGAAAGTTTTATTCCGCATGAATAGTCTATAACAAGCATTTTTAAGGCCTGATCCGGCCTTTTTGTAACCAACCCAACAACCACTGCCATAGCAAAGTTAAGCGGCACCAAATAATTGGAAAATTGGTCGGCATAATGCTGTATGGGCGCTTTTTGCACGGCGGCATTTTCTACCATGTCAATAATACGAGAAACAACAGTTTCGTCGCCTATTTTTTGCGCAGTAACGTTTATAGTTCCGCTTTTTACCAATGCTCCGGCTAAAACTTTATCGCCTTTTCTTTTGACCACGGGTAAAAATTCGCCGGTGGTGTGGCTTTGATCTACAAGCGCTTGGCCGGAAATGACTTCTCCGTCGGCGACAACTTTTTCGCCCGTATGTATGGAAATTGTGTCTCCTACCAAAACATCCGAAACCGGGCAACGTAATAATTCTCCCGATTCGAGCACCTTCCAAGCGAAATCTTCGTCTACGCTTAAAAGCTCTTTTATGGAATTACGGGTACGTTCTATTGTGTAGGCCGTCATAAATTCGGCAATATCGGATAGCCCGATAATTGTGAGAGCCGAAAAACTTTGCCCAAGCAACAAACTTGCAACAATAGAAGTAACCGTTAAGAAATCAGCATTCAGTTGTTTTTTCTTAATAAGCCCATCCCATGCGGATTTAAACATGGGTGCGGTGAGCCCTAAGGATACAAGTGCGGGGAACGTTGTCAGTTTGCCCAAAAAGCCGATTGGTATTAAAGGCATTGTCGCTTGGTTGCGAAGTAATGTCCTGCCGAGGGCTATTGTTCCGCCTGTAATTGCCAAACGTTTTAGGCAGGTAGATGACAAAACAGTGGTTTCTTCTTCAACTTCCTTTTCTTGTGAACGCATATTTTTATAGGCCATCAGCGCATACTTAGCCAAAACAAAATCTATGCTTTCGGTTGCGTCCGAGAATTCGGTAATTTTTGTTTTGTAGTTAATAAGTATGGTTTGGGTTATCGGGCAAATAGAAACATCGGCTATGTTTGGAATGTCGCACAGTTCTTTTGCTATATCAGCATAACTTTGCACAATGTATTTTAGCCCGTTGTATTTTAGCCGTATTCTACCG
>CAYJNC010000208.1:0-3817 GCA_964371185.1 uncultured Christensenellaceae bacterium | reverse complement strand
TATTTTGACGAGAGAAAGGAGAAAAACGATGGAAAATGAAGTTAAAAAGCAACAAGAAGAACAAAAGCCGGTATTACAACAAACACAAAGCAGGTTTAAGAGTTGGGCATTGTGGCTTGCAATTGCGGCATTGGTGGTGTTCTGTGTTAAGGAGTTTGCCGGCATAGATATTTCGGAGACGGTTGACGGTTTATTGAATGTGTTGTTGCCGGTGGTGGTAGGGTTTGGCATAGTTAACAACCCGACCGAAAGTGGGCATATATAAAGGAATTTAAAAGGGATTAAAAGAATATAGGAGGTATTTTGTTATGACGTTTGATATTGATGCGGAAATTAAAAGACAAATGGAAGGTTTAGATGCAGACTATGATTCTATAGCAAATAAATATGATGATGCACAAGAAAAAGATTTGCAGGCGGCCGACGCAAACAGAAATCAGTCTGTCCAATCACAAAAAGATATACTAAACAGGGCACTTAATGAAGCGTATATTGTTAAGAGAACAAGCGAGAGAGATTTGGGTGGTATGATGGCGGTACAGGGTATGAGCGGTGGCGCGAGTGAAACCGCGATAAGCTCTAATATCAGGAATTATCAGAATGCGAGAAATGTTGCTAATGCAGACTATGCTACGAATAAATCTGAGCTTGATGCTAAGTATAATCAGGAGGCTGTAGACATTGGCAGTAGATATGCGCAGATGCTTGCCGATTTGGAAAAACAGCAAATGGCCGATGCTGTTGCGCGTGCTAATCAACAGTACCAAGCATATATCGACCAAGAAAACATGCGATTGCAACAAGAGCAATGGGAGTGGGAAAAACAAATGGCTGAGCGTGAATATGCCTTGCAACAGGCGGCTTTGGCTTCTTCGCGGGCAGCGGCGACAAGCAATAAGAGTAGCGGTAGTAGTTCTAAATCTACCACAACAGTAGATCCGAATAAGGAAGAGCGACAAACGAAGACACAAGCTAATTTGGATATAACCCCATATTGGGTAGGTGGTGCGATTAGGTATTAAAAATTTTAGATTGTTGGAGGAGTGAGAGAGAGTTGTTGCATTATACAGAAATGAAAATGTAAGCCGTATATTATACATATTGGGGGGATACGGCTTAAAACTCCTCCGATAAATAAAAATTCACAGACCCGCAACAAAAGCTGTGTCTGTGCGATTTTTATATATTTATTTAGTTTGTTGATAAATTGTGGTTATTCAGCAAATAAAAAAGCGAAATAAAATAGGTCCCGGAACAAAATACCCCCTGTTTGTACAGGACCGATTTATTTCTACTATATCTTTTATTATACTGCGAAGGCTGTTTTGCCTGTGCAATATAAACTGTATAAACGTATTTTTTTGCGAAATAAAAAGGCTCCGTACAAATACCCCCGCCTGCACGGAGCCATATTTATTTCTGCAATATCAGTATTTCATATTGGTACAAAGCATATGCTTTATACAATATAAACTTGTAGATGCTACATTATGTATTACCTCTTAATTATTATTCTTACGTATATTTATATAAACACACTTTTGGTGCTTTAAACAACTATTTAATAAAAATATAAATTTTTTTGTTAAAGTGTTATAATCGTATATATATATTTAATCTGTACGAACGAAAAAAGATAGGCTTCGTTGAATCAAGGCATATTTTTTGCGAAAAACCGCTTTTTTTTGTATGAATAATCTATTACAAATAGGTCTGTTGCTTTACTTGACCGTCTAATTTTGCTACAATAAAATAAGAATGTGAATTTAAGAAAAGAGGAAACAGTAGATGGCGGGTTTTTTTGCAAAATCGGCGCTCAGACCGGTTAAAAAAATTGCAGACAAAGTAGAGGCTTTAGAAAGTCAATTTAAAAGTTTAGATGACAGCGAATTAAAAGAAAAAACAAATGAATATATAAAACGTTTTGAGCAAGGCGAAACCTTAGACGCGCTGCTACCTGAAGTTTTTGCGCAGGTGAGAGAGGCGAGCTATAGGGTTTTGGGGTTGAGACATTTTTACGAACAAATTTTAGGCGGCGTTGTTTTGCATCAGGGAAATATTGCCGAAATGAAAACAGGTGAAGGAAAAACGCTTGTCGCAACTTTGGCGGCGGTCCTTAATGCCATACCAAAAAAAGGTGTTCATATCGTAACAGTTAACGAGTATTTGGCAAAAAGAGACTCCGAGTGGATGGGTAAGGTGTTTCGCTTTTTGGGCTTTAGTGTCGGCCTTGTTACAAGAGAGCAAGACAGCGCACAAAAACAAAAAGCCTATGCTTGCGACATTACGTATTCTACCAACAACGAGTTAGGTTTCGACTATCTGCGTGACAACATGGCAGTTAAAAAAGAAGCATTGGTACAACGTGAACTTCATTATGCAATTATCGACGAGGTAGACAGTATATTAGTAGACGAAGCGCGTACACCGCTCATTATTTCTGGACAAGGCAGCAAAGGTACGGATATGTATCAAAAGGCAGACCAATTTGTCCGTAAGTTAAAACCGGAAGAACATTTTGATGTAGACGAAAAAATGAAGGCTATAAACCTGACCGAAGAAGGTGTGGTTATGGCCGAAAAATATTTTTCTCTTGAAAATTTAACAGACATAGAAAACACGGAAATTGTTCATCATATAAATCAGGCATTAAAGGCGCATCGCTTTTTCATACGCGACAACGAATATGTTGTTGATGGCAACGAAGTTGTTATTGTAGACGAGTTTACCGGCCGTCTGATGATAGGCAGAAGGTATTCCGATGGCTTGCACCAAGCGATTGAGGCAAAAGAAGGCGTTAAGGTTGAACGTGAATCAAAGACCCTTGCGACAATTACTTTCCAAAATATGTTCCGTATGTATAAAAAGCTTAGTGGCATGACCGGTACGGCAAAAACGGAAGAGGCAGAGTTTAATGGTATATATAATCTGCAAGTTGTGGAAATTCCCACTCATCGTCCGATGATCAGAAAAGACCAAAACGATGTAATTTATGCAACCAAACAAGGCAAATTTAAAGCGGTTGTGGAAGAAGTTGCAAAAATCCATGCTACCGGACAGCCTGTTTTGGTAGGTACGGTTTCTGTTGCCGACAACGAAAAACTTTCGGATATGCTCAAAAGAAAAGGGGTTCGTCACGAACTTTTAAATGCAAAAAACCACTTGAGAGAGGCGCAAATTGTTGCCCAGGCAGGTAAAAAAGGTGCGGTTACGATAGCAACAAACATGGCGGGCAGGGGTACAGACATTATTCTGGGCGGTAATGTTGATTTTATGGCGAGAAACGAATTGCGTTTGTCGGGCATAGAAGACGAGATGATAGAACAGGCGGTGAGCCATGCAAGCACAAAAGATGCGGAGGTTCTGGCTGCTCGCAGTAAATATGAAGAGCTTGTTGAAAAGCACAAAAAGGAAACAGAGCAAGAACACGACGAGGTTATTTCTTTGGGTGGGCTTTATATTATAGGCACGGAAAGACACGAATCTCGAAGGATAGACAACCAGTTAAGAGGTCGAAGCGGTCGACAAGGTGACCCGGGCGCATCGGTATTCTTTATAGCCTTAGAGGACGATTTAATGCGTCTTTTCGGAGGAGAAAGAATTCAGGCTATTATGGGGAAACTTTCGAGCGAAGACGATATACCTCTTCAATATGGTATGCTTTCAAAGCAAATAGAAAGTGCGCAGAAGAAAATTGAGGGTCGTAACTTCAACATGAGAAAGCATGTGCTTGATTATGACGATGTAATGAACCAGCAAAGGCATTTAATATACGATCAACGTCGACATGTTTTGATGGGTGACGATATTTCTAATA
>CAYJNC010000207.1:0-3824 GCA_964371185.1 uncultured Christensenellaceae bacterium | reverse complement strand
TAATCTCTTAATTCCTAATTTCATATTAGCATTATAACATATAATAGCATTGATAAAAACAACATTTTGTGCTATATTATAGTATGTTTTAATAGAAAAAAGTAGCGAAGGATGAAAAGAATGGATATTAAGGCTTTGCTGGCAGGCGAGATAGCAAAAGTAACGGGTTTAGAGGCAGAAGAAGTAGTGCAAATGTTAGAGACTCCTCCGGATGCGGAAAAAATGGGTGATTTGGCTTTGCCCTGTTTTAAATTGGCAAAGACTATGAGGAAGGCACCCCCGCAGATTGCGGCGGACATCATGCAAAATTTGGAGAAACCCGAATATATTTCAGAAATAAAAGTAATCGGCGGATATTTAAATTTTTATTATAATTCTTCATTTTATATACAGTCTGTGTTGCAAGAAGTTTGTGCAAAAGGCGAAAATTGGGGAAGTTCGACGGAAGGCGAAGGCAAAACGGTGGTCATTGATTATTCTTCAATAAACATTGCAAAACCTTTCCACATAGGGCATTTGTCGAGCACCGCAATAGGAAGTGCGTTGTATAAGATTTATAAATATTTAGGATATAACACCGTGGGTGTTAATCATTTGGGGGATTGGGGCACACAGTTCGGTAAGATAATTGCCGCATACAAACGTTGGGGCGACGACGAAGAAATAAAAAAAGACACGGTTATGGCGCTCATGCGTTTATATGTGCGTTTTCATGATGAGGCAGAAAAAGACGAGGCGTTAAACGAAGACGGCAGAGAGTGGTTTAAAAAAATCGAAGACGGTGACGAAGAGGCATTGCGCATTTTCGGGTGGTTTAAAGAACTCACGCTAAAAGAGGTGAAAGCCGTTTACGACAAACTAAACGTTACCTTTGATTCTTACGACGGCGAAAGTTTTTACAACGATAAAATGGAGCCGATAATAAATGAATTGCGTGAAAAAAATATGCTGCAAGAAAGAGACGGAGCATACGAAATTAATTTAGACGAATACGACTTGCCCCCGGCTGTCTTGCTCAGGTCGGACGGTGCCACGTTGTACGCCACCAGAGACTTGGCGGCGGCGGAATACAGGAAAAAAACCTATGGTTTTTATAAGAATTTGTATGTTGTTGCATACCAACAAAATTTGCATTTCAGACAAGTGTTTGCGATGCTTAATAAAATGGGCAGAGACTGGGTAGACGGATGCGAACACGTTGCCTTTGGCATGGTTTCGTTAGAAGACGGAACGCTTTCTACCCGTAAAGGCAAGGTTATCTTGTTGGAAGACGTGCTAAGCAGGGCGGTTTCACGCACCACTCAGTTGATAGACGAGAAAAACCCTCAGCTTGAAAACAAAGAAACGATAGCCGAGCAAATCGGCATAGGCGCTGTAATATATTCTGTTTTGGCACAGAGCAGAATAAAAGACATAACTTTCTCTTTTGACAGGGTGCTTAACTTTGACGGAGAAACGGGGCCGTATGTTCAATATACGCACACAAGGTGTTTGAGCGTTATTGCGAGGGCACCGAAAATTGAAGAAGAGCCGGATTATTCTGCCTTAGAAAATCAAGAGGCGCTGGCCGTTATTAAAAAGTTAGAAGAGTTCCCGAACGTCGTTAGGTCTGCGGCGGAAAAAAACGAACCCTTCTATGTGACTCGTTTTGTTACAGAACTTGCACAGGCGTTCAACAGGTATTATTATGCTTATAAAATAATAGAAGAAGGGGATTTACCCAAGACGAAGGCGAGGATAATATTTACCCACGCGGTTAAAGATGTTATTTTTAGGGGGCTTTCGTTGCTTGGAATTTCGACGCCCGAAAAAATGTAGGTTAATACGGTAGATTAATTGTGAAAAGAGGTTTAGAATGTTAGATTTAAGAATATTAAGAGATAATTTTATTACGATAAAAAATGCGCTGCAAAAACGCGGTAAAGAGACAAATATAGACGAAGCGGCAGAATTATACGAACTAAAAAGAGAAAAGCTGCAAAAAGCCGAAGAGTTAAAGGCTCATAGAAACAAGGTTTCAAAGCAAATTCCTATGCTCAGGAAAAACGGCGAAGATGCGACAGAGTTGCTTAACGAAATGAAAAAGGTTTCCGGCGATATTAAAAACCTTGACGATGAATTAAGAGAAATAGACGAAAAATTGCACGAACACATGATGAGCATACCGAACTTGCCGAACGAATCTGTGCCCATGGGCAACAGCGACTCGGACAATGTTGTTATCAGAACATTTATGGAGCCTACCGAGTTTGATTTTGAACCAAAACCCCACTGGGAGATAGGTGCGGATTTAGGCTTGTTTGAACCCGAATGGGCATCGAAAGTGACGGGCACACGTTTTATGTATTACATTGGCATGGGTGCACGTATGGAGCGTTCGCTGATTAACTTTATGTTAAATGTTCATACGTGGACAAACGGTTACACGGAAGTAATTCCGCCGTATCTGGCAAACCAAAAATCTATGGAAGGCACAGGGCAGTTGCCTAAGTTTGCAGAAGACATGTATAAGGTGGAAAATACAGATTTTTATCTTATTCCGACGGCAGAAGTGCCGGTTACAAACATATATCGAGACGAGATTATAAAAGAAGAAGATTTGCCGGTTAAGTATGTTGCGCACAGCCCGTGTTTTAGGGCAGAAGCGGGAAGTGCCGGCAGAGACACAAGAGGGCTTATTCGTCAGCATCAATTCAACAAAATAGAGTTGGTTAAGTTTGCCCACCCGGATAATTCTTATAACGAACTTGAATTGTTGGTTGCGGACGCCGAAAAAATATTGAAACAACTGAAAATACCTTACAGGGTTGTGCTTTTGTGCGGTGGAGACTTAGGCTTTTCTTCTGCTAAAACCTACGACATAGAAGTTTGGATGCCAAGTTATGGCCGTTATGTTGAAATTTCTTCTTGTTCTAACTTTGTGGATTTCCAAGCACGTAGGGCGAACATTCGCTTTAGGGGAGAAGACGGCAAATTACACTTTGTTCACACGCTTAACGGAAGCGGGCTTGCCGTCGGACGTACGGTGGCCGCTATTTTAGAAAACTACCAACAAAAAGACGGTAGCATAAAAATCCCCGACGAGCTCCAGTTATATATGGGAACAGACGTCATAGAAAAGTGCGAATAACACAAAAAATAATATGCTAAGAGCTTGACAATAATGGTTGGGCTCTTTTTTTATGAGTATTGTAACCTTAATAAAAAACATGGTTTACAATTAAAAATGGTTGTGTTAAAATACCGAGTATAATTAAAGAAAACGGAGAGAAAATATGAATAGAAAGTCGAACACAAAAAACATAATATTGGCGGCATTGTTTGCGGCACTAATAGCGATAGGTGCGTTTATCCGCATACCGATACCTTATATTTCTTTTACCTTGCAATCTTTGTTTGTTGCGTTGGCGGCAATATTGTTGGGGGCAAAATGGGGCACGATATCTGTGTTGGTGTACATAGCAATAGGGTTGGTGGGCTTGCCCGTATTCACACAAGGTGGCGGTTTTGGCTATATTTTTCAACCGTCTTTCGGTTTCCTAATAGGTTTTGCGTTGTGGACGCTTGTTTCGGGCAGAATAATTCAAAAAAGGAAGGCGACAACCGTTAAGTCTTTGTTTTTAGCGCAACTTCCGGGTGTTGGGGTAATGTATGCGGTGGGGTTGGTATATTTTTATTTAATGCAAAATTTTTATCAAAACGAGCCGATGACGGTGCAAACATTGCTTTATTATTGCTTTATAACAACTTTCCCATGGGATCTTCTAAAATGCCTGTTTGCGGCGTGGGTAGGCAAAAAAACCCTGCCGATTATAAACAAATAA
>CAYJNC010000206.1:0-3844 GCA_964371185.1 uncultured Christensenellaceae bacterium | reverse complement strand
AAAATAAAAATAACATTTCGCTACGCGATTTCGCCACCCTTTCTATAGGATTCTTGTTTTGAACCTTATAGAAAGGGTGGCGAGTAAAATTTTAGAAAGCATGTTGCATTAGCCCGATACCTTACACAAATAGGGGAACGCTGTAACAAAATTTTTATCCTTTTTTTAAAAATGTATAGTACCATATATAAAATAAAATTACAATATCTTATTGGATTATGGCGATTGACTTTGGATAAACTTTAAATTATTGTATAACTGACAAAAGCAAGATATTTGTATTGCTTTAGAACGTTATTTATCAACTCATTGTTTCAAATAATACTCAGGTTTGTTAGTTCTTCTATTGACTATAAGAAATTTTAATAAATTGTCTTAATGAAAAAGACTAAGGTTGTTTTATGCTACTTGCAAACGAAAAACTATGGAAAATATTAGAAAGAAAAACGGAAAAATATGATAACGATAATCCAAGTCGCAAACAAAGCGCACATGATTTTCTTTCAGCAATAGACGCACTGGTTAAGTTTGCATTTGATCGTGCAAAAACAATTCGAGATACTTTTCCCTTATACACACTTCATGATGATACACATATCGTAAATGTTATGGATACTATGATATTGCTTTTGGGTGATAAAATTGAAGAAGCCTCACGCGAAGAAATTGCAATGTTGATTTTATCTGCCTGTTGCCATGACCTTGGAATGAGTTATTCTAAAGAAGAACGTGATGCTGCTCTTAAAGATAGAGATAGTATCAATGAATACTTAGAAAAAGATGCCGGTAAATATGCTAAAGCTTACGCAAATGGTAATGATGCCCCTATCTTATCAGAAGAGATGAGTATCGATTACTTTCGAAGCATACACCATGTAAGAGTTAAAGAACTTTTAGAAAATTATGACTGGCCGGATATATTAGGGGCAAAAGTAGCCTGTCAAGACCTTATAAGAATTTGTCAGTCACATGGGCAAGATGTTAAGACAATAACTGATATGAAAACCGATGCAACTACGGATTTGCGTCTTTGCGCTATCGTGCTTCGTTTGGCAGACATTTTAGATTTTGATGCTAGCCGAACCCCTACCACTCTTTATACTTATACTGATTTTCATCATGAAAATATCTCAACTTCAGATAAAATTAGTCTCACTGAATGGAAGAAACATAGAGCCTCATATGGATTTGATTTTGATAAAGTGGGTGATAGAGATAAGCCATACCTT
The DNA here is from genome assembly GCA_964371185.1 of uncultured Christensenellaceae bacterium. Classification (GTDB taxonomy): domain Bacteria; phylum Bacillota; class Clostridia; order Christensenellales; family Christensenellaceae; genus CAYJNC01. The sequence continues at coordinate 2,615 of CAYJNC010000206.1, read as the reverse complement.
CTGCCGTATAGAGCTATTTGCGAAAATCTTCAATTAGAACAAGATATAATTTCTTATCTCAATTGGGTGGATGACGAACTAACAGAATGTAATAAACTATTGCCATATTTAGAAAACAGGTGGAAAACACTTATTTTACCATCAAAAATTGATAGAAATATTGAATCTAAAGGTTATGAATCGGGGCAGTTTAAATTAACGTTAGAGCAAGATGAAGTTTTGAATCTTTTGGTAGGTAAAGCTATTTATAGTGACCCAACAGTTTTCGTGCGTGAATTATTACAAAATTCTATTGATGCCGTGCGCACAAGAAAGCAATTAGATAAAAACTTATCGAAGAAATGGAAACCACAAATTACTATCAATACTTGGTTAGATAATGATGGCTATCACTGGTTTTGCATCAATGATAATGGTCTTGGGATGAACAAAGACATTATACTAAATTATTTTCTTAAAGTTGGAAAATCCTATTACAAATCAGATGCATTTATAAGCGAAAAAATTAAAAGTGACGCAGATTCAGATTATATGCCTATTAGCCGTTTTGGAATTGGTATTTTATCATGCTTTATGGGTGACGGAAGTGTTAACCGTGTTGAGGTTAGCACTAGAAGATACGAAAAAAATAGTCCACCTTTAAGACTTTCGATGCATGGCTTAAATGGTTACTACTGCTTAACAAACAAAAAAGAAAGGCATAAGGCTCCCGATATTACAGATGAAAAACTTAAACAACATATGGTATATCGTGAAGATGTAGGTACAACAATTGCTGTACGCACCAACCTTTATAGGACAGGACAATATACAGGATTTAAAGAAATATTAGATAAATACATCTGCTACCCTGAAATACCTATACACTATATAGGAAAAGAAGGACATTATGATTATGTTACAGAAACTGACTTTATGCAACACCTTGCTATAAATCCGGATTCTTCAGACAATCAATATGAAATTGCAATTCCAATGTCATCTGAGCATTTGGAAGAATTGAAAACTAAAATCCCTGAATTAACTTTTATCAAGCCGCCTCAATTGATTTTGAAAATGTTTAACTTAGCCGAATTAGGTAACTCACCTTATCTCGCAGGCGCATTACTGATGGCAAAATCAAGCAATGGAGAATATGAGCCGTTTAAGGTAGAGATAGGAGAAGAAAAAATAGATGTAGAAGTGAAAATTCACCTGCAAGCCAGAAGTCATATTTTATATCTCGGTGTGGAACTGGTTTTTCCTGAACATATCAACACTCGTATGAAATATCTTAGTGAAAAAATGGAAAATAATCTCGACGCTATAATTAATGCTTATAAAAGAATAGCAGCGGTGAAGCAATATGAAAAAATTCAAAGAGAAATACTAAAAGAATTTGATGGTGTTGAAGATTGTGAATATTTTTGGACTATTGATGACAACAGAAAAAATGAAATGTGCAAGAACCATACGCTATCAATGGATGAGCTTGACCTTATTATTGAAGGTGTTAAAAAAGATATGTCAGAAATTATGTTTTGTATACAAAACGATGATGAAGAAAGGGATCTTATCACTCAATATAATGAAATTAATAGTAGCTATTCTTTTAAAGTATATGATTTATCAACAAACCCATGCTACAAAAAATATTTTCAAAGATTTGATGATAAAGAGAATGTAGGAATCATAGCACATAATGGAATATTGTGTGGAGATGCCACATTATTCTGTAATGAACAAAGAAAACAAGGAATTCTTGGCTGTTTTGTTCTTTTAAAAGACAAGTATAGACCGGAAGTAGATATTGCAAGAGACAGTGTAAAAAAACTCCCTTTATTGGCATTAGCGCACTTGGATTTTGTTCGAAGTAAAATTTATAAAGAAATTAAATTCTATAATAAACTAAAACAAGATTTTATTAGTGAACTTCAATACCTTCCAATGCAGGCCTATGTTAATATTATAGATAATAATGAAGAATGGCTTAAAGAACTTACTTTTGAAACTGAATACGGCAATGTTTCTCTCATAGAATTACACAGCTTGATAGCTAGCCATCAAAAGGTAAAAATAAAAAACATAAATTTACTATATTTTATAACAAGTTGGAATTCTTCATGCAACATTGCAATAGAAAAACTACTTTTTACAATTTTACAACAAGAATTTACGCTTCGTTATAAAAAAGAACCATTTAATGTTATAATTTTTGCATTTAAAAAAGAACAGGAATTATCTCCCGCTCATCTTTACTTTCCGCCTGCGTTCTTTGTTCAAACTATTGAGGATAGAGCAACCTTGGTAAATAAAATACGATTGGCTAGACATACTTGCAACGAAAACCACCCTTTCTCCCAATTTTTGCTAAATAACGTAGAATTACTTTTAAAGTATACACCGGGTATTTTTTCAAGAATTATATATACACTTGCGGAGGGTAATGACTTATGTGACGAACTAAACGAGTGTATCACTCTCTTAAGAAGCGTTCACGCCATCCAAGATAAAATTCCAAATGAACTACATCTTACCGAAAAGGATTTCTTTTAAAATCCGCCCTCGCATTTGACAAACTCCCCATCCCTCGCCATAATAGGAAAAAATCAAAAAACACAGGAAAGCAGATGATA
>CAYJNC010000205.1:1119-3863 GCA_964371185.1 uncultured Christensenellaceae bacterium | reverse complement strand
AACTACTCTTTGGCATCGTTTCGGAGTGCTATGAGCGAAAATCGCTGATTATCACTACTAATCTTGAGTTTGCTAAGTGGAATGATATTTTTATCGACTCCAAAATTACTGCTGCTCTACTTGATAGGATTATACATCACAGCCACCTCCTCGATTTTACAAGCAGAGACTCTCACAGGCTTAAAGATGCTCTCGTTAATCTTTAATAAATCAATTTGCTGCTACACTTTTATTTTTATATTTGCTACATTTTTTTATTGACAAGCACAATTATTATTGCATTTCATAAAATAGAGTGATAGAATAACATAAACTTTTTAATTAATTACAATTTATTTCACATATTTTGCTATTGAAACAGTACTATGACGGTGTACAATTTTATTATTATTTTATGGAGGAAGTATTATGAATTCACGAGAAAGAGTATTAAAAGCGTTAAAGGTACAAGAGGGTATGCCCGATAGAATACCGATTCAGTTCGATTTGTGTCGTACATTGCAAGATCATTTTGCAAAAGAGTTAGGTATAGAATCTCACTATACAAAAAGTATATTTGAAGATGTTACATATAGGATTAGTGGGAATGAAATAAGGCTTGCGATGGGGAGCGATGTGGTAATAGTAGGGCCAAGTGAGAGGGCAGATTTTGTGCCCGAAACGTTTGAAGACGGTACCTGGCTAAATGAATACAATATGCGCATGAAACAGGGGGATATATATGTTGAAACAACAGTTAATCCTTTGGCACATGCACTTACAAAAGAAGATATAGATGAGTATGTTTGGATGGATCCGAGTGAACCTTCTCGTTATATAGATGTGGAGAAATATGTTGAAAAATACAAAAAAGACTACCTGATAATTGGAGACATAGAAGCTACAATTCTTACATTAGCAGAGCAATTGGTGGGAATGGAAAAACTGTTGCTCGATATGGCATTAGAAGAAGAATATGTTGAGTATTTATTTGAAAAATGCGGAGAATTTCAAACTCAATTGGGATTAGAACTGATTAAAAGGGGTGTTGATGCCATTTGGGTGGGTGATGATTTCGGCTCGCAGTTAGATTTATTATTCTCACCTCAAATGTTTAGAGACATGTTAAAGCCTTACTATAAAAAAATGTTAGATGCTTTTAAAGCTGCAAATCCTGATATTATTCTGATGTTACATTGTGACGGTGCGGTTAGCAAATTATTGGGCGATATTAAAGAAGTGGGATTTGATATATTCAATCCCGTTCAACCGGGAGTGCCCGGGCATTCTCCGAAGGAAATAAAAGACGGATTCTCCGATATACTTTCGTTTTGGGGTGCTATAGATCAACAATATTTATTGCCTAACGGCACAGATGAAGAGGTTGAAGCAGATATTAAAGAAAAATGCGAAATCTTAGGTGCCGGCGGTGGATATATGATAGCCCCCGCACATATTATACAGGCAGATGTTTCCCCCGAACGTGTAAAATTTTTCATTGAAACAGCAAAAAAATACGGAAAGTATTAATTATTAAAAAACTGTTGAAATATTTTTATTAAAACCATATTTTATTATTGACATACACTTAGTTTAACGTTAAACTAAGTGTATGTACATTGAAATAGATTAGTAAATTGTAAAATAATAAATTAACAAACAAGAAATTAATAAAATAAGCAGTATACAATTATTATAATTAATTGTTATATTAGGTGTTGATGGAGGATATTACCATGAAAAATGAGAACACTTTGAAAAAGATTGTTGTTGCACCCGATTCTTTTAAGGGGACGATAACATCTATTGAAATTTGTAATATAATCGAAGAGGTTGTGGGCGAATATCTTCCTAAAACACAGGTTGTTAAAGTACCTATAGCAGACGGCGGGGAAGGCACGGTAGATGCTTACCTTGCGGCAATAGGCGGAAAACAAAAAAAGATTCGTGTAAGAGGCCCTATGGGAAACCCGGTTGAAGCGGTTTATGGTATATTGCCCGACGGGAAAACCGCAATAATAGAGATGGCGGCGGCGAGTGGTCTTCCTCTTGTTACCGGAGAAAAAAAGCCGATGGATGCAACATCTTTTGGCACAGGACAACTTATTTATGATGCGATTACAAACGGTTGCAATAAGATAATACTCGGCATAGGCGGAAGTGCGACAAGCGATGGCGGAATTGGTGCACTTAGCGCTTTGGGTGTACGTTTTTTAGATAGTCGAGGTAGCTGTGTTTCGCCCGATGGTAAAGGTTTGCTGAAAATAGAACGCATAGACGACAGTGCTATTGGAAAAGATATACGCGATGTAAAAATTGTTATAGCCTGTGACGTTTCAAACCCGCTGGTGGGGAAAAACGGGGCGGCGCACCTTTTTTCGCCTCAAAAAGGTGCGAGTGAAAAAGAAGTCGAAATTTTAGAACGCGGTCTTTTGCATTACAATGATATTCTCATAAAGCATACGGGTGAAGATCGTAAAGATAAAAGCGGTATGGGCGCAGCAGGCGGAATTTGTCTTTCGTTAGAGGCGTTTTTAAATGCGGAGATGGAAAAGGGAATAGATCTGATGCTAAAAACTGCCGATTTTGGCAAAAAAATTGAAGACGCAGACCTCGTAATAACGGGTGAAGGTAAAATAGACAAGCAGAGCATACAGGGTAAAGTGCCGGTCGGAGTTGCAAGGTGCGCAAAAGAAAAAGGTGTTAGTGTCATTGCACTGGTAGGTGATGTCGGAGAAGGCGTAGAAAAACTATATGATGAAGGC
>CAYJNC010000205.1:0-1109 GCA_964371185.1 uncultured Christensenellaceae bacterium | reverse complement strand
TCAACAAATAAAGCGGCAGTACCCTATGAAATTGCACGTAAAACGAGCAAACAAGATTTGAAATTTTTAGCGGAGTCGCTATTTAGGTTTTATACATCAACAACTTGTTTTTAAACAAAAACATAACGAAAGGAGACAAAAAGAGATTAAAATGTTGCTGTATACTGTAAATTATTAATTGAGAGGAAAAATTATGAATAGATATTGTTTGATAATAGAAATAAAAGAACCACACATTGAGGAGTACATCAAAATACACAAAGAACCTTGGAGAGAAATGATAGAAGCCATAAGAGATTGTGGTATAAAAGATGAAATTATATATTTTCATAAAAACCAATCTATTATTTTTATGGAGTGCGAAGACTTTGAATTTTGCGATGCAAAACTACGGGCAACAGAAGTTTGCAAAAAATGGGATGAATTATTGGTTCCTTGGTTTGAAGAGGTGGGAATAGCTTTCCCTGAAAAAATATTTGATTTAAACCAGCAATTGGAAGGCGAATTGAAACCTTATTGAGTTTACTTTCAAAAGTGTATAAGTAAAATAAAACATAGCAATTATAATTAGGTGTATATTTGTAGTTGCTTATTTAGTGATGCAAAGTTTATTATGGTGTTTGCAGAAAGGGAAAAAATTATGAAAGAAAGTTTAAGAAAACCAAACAAAGAAAGAATATTACAGACGTTTGCAGGAGAAATACCCGATAGAGTTCCGCATTTTGAGGTTGCGATAGAAGACAAAGTTGTTAATGCCATACTCGGTAGAGACGTAGGCTCTACGCTTGCGGCTTCAAGAGGAGCGTCGGACGACACATTTTTTGCACCGCCCATGCACCCCGATGATTATATTGAAATAGTAAATTATACCGGACAAGACGTTATTGGGTTTGAATCCTTGTGGACACCCATTAAATATAAAGATGAAAAGGGAGATTTGCACATTGTTAATGACGGCCGAATAAAAGATTTTGACGACTTGGAAAAGGCAATTTTGCCCAATTGGGAGCTTGACTTAGCACCAAGAAAAGAATATTTTGATTTATATAAGAAGGCAACAAAGGGCACAGACATAGGCATGTTTTACTTAACGGGTGCTATGTTTCAAT
>CAYJNC010000204.1:1256-3872 GCA_964371185.1 uncultured Christensenellaceae bacterium | reverse complement strand
ATATATTTTAAGTAGATGACGGAAAATAGTTTTATATAAGCTAAATTTATTTGACCTATTCATATAATTTAAGATATACCTTCCGAGACCACAGAATATGTTTGGAAGAGTGTGAAGGTTTGCAAATAAGCCTTTTTAGTTGATAGTGCCGGTTATGTATATTTGTTAAAAATCATAGTTAGGAGAGATTATTTATACTCTTAGGCTATGATTTTTTTACAGAGTAGTCGAGACAATTATAAACGCTAATATAAAAAGTGAAAAGGTAGATTAACGAATATGCCCGAAAAAACCTACCGTTCGTCACGCAAAAAAATATTTACCGATAAACCTATTGTGATTCTTATGGACGTGTGATAAAATTTCGTTCAAGTGCTTGAGGAACATATTATGCGATGGGGTTTTATGTGTTTAGCATGGTATGCAGGAAGTTCTAAAAAATAACGAGGAAAAGGAAGGTGTTTTATTATGAGGGATACTGAAATGTTACAAGATGTTTTTTGGAAGAAGTTTGGTGAGTACTATAATACTCATTCTATGTCACACTCAATTAAATTGTATGGTCAACACGAAGGCAGCTGGATGGCGTATAACTGTATAGGCGATTTTGCGGTTTCTGATGTTCATTATAATTTTCTTTATCATATCAGCAGCGGTAAATGCGGTGTCAGAATGTATGCAAAAGATGAAAATTTGGTAGAAATTATTGCAGATAAATATTGTGAAGACAAAGAGTATTATGGCAAAAATGTTACATGGAAAGACTATGAACCGGAAAAAATAAAAGAGAAGACGGCTGAGTCTGATCGGGAAAAAAAGGCAAATTACACCATAACTTGCTTAAAACTCTTTTCTACCGATGACTTGGAAGAAGGTTTTGCTTGGATGCTTAGCACTGCAGATAAATTCATAGATGCAATTAATTAAACAATAAAAGAGTCCGGTAAGTAAATGCAAATATCCCTCGTATTATATTTACGGGGGATTGAATTTGCAAGAAAATTCAATTTAGTGCTCGCCCTTATCAAGGAGGCCGATTAATGTTTAATGTATCAACTTCAATTACCAATACAACAACTATTACTAAAACAGATTTGATTTCAAGATATATAAGTTAATTTCGTGCGCAGGTAGAAAGTTTCTTAAAGTGTTTAGATTATTGAGGGAAATATTATAATACAATTTTAACAAAAAATAAAAATAGTGATATTCGTACGTAGTTATATGTAGGAGGTGTGTTTATGTGCACAAAAAACCGCTTAGATACAGTCGTGAAAGGGGGCAGTGTGTTTTGAACTAAGGTTGATTACATGGAATGTTATAGCAAAATAAACCGACTATTTAAAGGAGAAAAACATGGGAAATAAAATAACGGAAGCAGAAGTTCGTGAAATGGAAAATAATGTGAAGGTAATGCCTCTGGGACTCGATATGTCGCACCCCGATTATAAATTATGTGTTAAAAAGAGAAAGGAATTTTGCATTGAAAATGGGGTTTTGGTTAAGTATGTAACGCCTAAGTACAGCACCAAAAACGATGATGGCACTAAGCGTTTAGATGTTGTAATCCCCGATGGTATTGACATGATAAAAAGTTCAGCATTTTATATGGGTGGTCATAATGGTGGTAGAATTAATAGTGTGAATATTCCCGAAGGTGTCAGAATAATTGGGGAGAATGCGTTTTATGGTTGCAGAAATCTTGAGAGTATAAACATACCTAAGAGTGTAGAGTATATTGGCAAAGGCGCTTTTGATAATTGTGAAAATTTATTGCATGTGGATATCTCAAAGAATAGTAATTACAAAATTAAATATGAAGATGTCATAAAAATTGTTGAAATTGATGAGGGTGATAAGCCCATGCATGCTAAAAAATCGGAAGCCGAATTAAAGGAGTTGTCTGTTAATGATTTTTATATTGAAGACTCGGTTTTAATTAGATATACAGGCACTGACAGCAAGGTTAGAGTTCCCGACGGTGTTGTAAAAATAGGGAAAGCTGCATTTGCTTTATGTACCGATTTAGTTGAGGTGGATATTCCTTTAGGTGTAACTGAAATAGGAGAGGGTGCATTTTTCAATTGCAGTAGTCTGCAAAGCGTTATTCTACCGCAAAGTGTTATAAACATAGGAAATGGTGCATTTAGTAGTTGTATAAGCCTGACAAGTATAAAATTTCCAAAAAGTATTTTATGTATTGGAAGGGGTGCGTTTGCTTATTGTAAAAGCATAACCGAAATAGATATACCCGAAAGTGTAGAAGAAATAGGAGACAAGGCATTTATGCATTGTACTTCCTTGGAAAAGATAGAACTTAAAAAAGGCTTAGTGCAAGTAGGCGATAACGCATTTGCTTATTGTTTAAAATTAACTTCTGTAGATATACCGGGTAGTGTTAAAAAAATCGGAGCTATGGCGTTTTTGCGGTGTAGTAGATTGAAAGAAGTGCAGATTAATGAAGGTGTAGTTGAAATAGATAATCAAGCATTTTTCCGTTGTCGCCAATTAAGAGATGTCGTTATCCCAAACAGCGTAAAGACAATAGGTGACAAGGCGTTTGCCGATTGTGAATTCCTAAACAGTGTTATGCTTCCCAAAGGGTTAGATGTAATT
>CAYJNC010000204.1:0-1246 GCA_964371185.1 uncultured Christensenellaceae bacterium | reverse complement strand
CAGTGGGCTGTTTAAGCGTTGTTGTAGTTTAAAAAGTATTAAGTTGCCCGAAAATTTAGAGGAAATTGGCGGGGCAGCTTTTATGGGGTGCAGAAGATTGGAGGAAATTGTTATTCCGGAGAGTGTGAAAAAAATAGAGTCGAATGCGTTTAATAGTTGTGGTCAGATAAGCAATATTAAGTTGCCCGAAGGTCTAACGGTTGTTGAAAATAGATTGTTTAATTTTTGTTATAGCCTAACCGAGATAACAATTCCCGAAGGTGTAAAAATAATAGAGCCGTATGCGTTTTCCATGTGTGATAGTTTGAAAAATGTAATTTTTCCAAACAGTTTAAGGGAAATTGGTGGTGAGGCGTTTTCTTATTGCGACAGTTTAATAGAATTAGAGTTAAACGAAGGCCTTGAAACATTAGGGCCTAAAGCATTTGCTATGTGCGTCAACCTTCATGATGTTAAGATCCCTAAAAGCGTTAAGAACATGAAAGCAAATGTTTTTATAAAAACAAAACCGGATTATGCGGCGGCTTTTGAAAGATTATTTTCCAATGAATGATTTGGATTAGACGAGTATTTCACATTTAGTTTTGCTTATATCATTATACTCGTGTAGTTAAATATAGGAAGGAGGGTAATCCTAAAAATGCACGGGTGAAAGAAGTTTAATTTATAACCGCAAAAACAATAAAAAAAGGAAAAAGTTATGGAAAATATAAATTTGGAACCGGAAGTTATAGATGTGGATATGTCTGCCGAGTTGGAATGGTGTGTTATAAATAACGAGGAATTCTATATCCAAGGCAAGAATCTGGTTAAGTATGTAAATGATAGTGAGATTTGTACAACTGAGCCGGATGTCGTTATACCTGATGGTATTGAAATAATAAATGATATGGCATTTTATAGATGTGATCCTATCACTGTAAAAATTCCCGATAGCGTCAGAATAATCGGGAAAGGTGCGTTTGCAAGTTGTCCTTGGCTTAAAAATATAAACATACCTAAGAATTTAGAGTATATTGCCGATGATGCGTTTAAGGGTTCTTATCATATAGAGTTATCGGAAGACCTCATGAACGATAATTTCAAAATAGAATATGAAGATGGCTTAAAACTTGTAAAAATTAATGGCGAAGACAAGCTTGTGCAAGCTAATGCCTCGGAGACAGAATTAGAAAAATTGTCTGAAAATGGTTTTTATATTGAAGATTCGGTTTTAATAAGGTATACCGGAACGAAAAGTGCTGTT
>CAYJNC010000203.1:588-3892 GCA_964371185.1 uncultured Christensenellaceae bacterium | reverse complement strand
CTGAACCTCTTTTTTAAACCTATGAACAAACTCTTGATTTTCGGTTAGCTCCGGTTTCAAGACTTTGATTGCAACGGTTTTATTATTTTTTTCGTCTACGGCTTTATATATATATGCCGAACCGCCCGAGTTTATCTGCTCTATCAGCCGATATCTGTTCGCGAGTAAAAAATTTTTCTCAATCATCAGCAGTATCCTCCGCTTTAGAGTTCGCTGCAATAATCAACGTGATGTTGTCTTTTCCTCCCGAAACAAGGGCATGATTAACAAGTGTTTTTGCCTTGTTTCTAATGTCTTCGTGGGTAGACAAAACTTCTTTAAACATTTTCCTGTTAACATATTCTGTCAGCCCGTCTGAGCATAGTAAAAGTGAATCTCCCTCTTTCCATTCCGTATGGTAGATGTCTATTTCTAATTTTTCCATGCCCATTGCCCTTGTAATTATGTTTTTAAAAGGGTATTCGTTTTCATTGTTCTTTTTTATTACGCCACTGTCTATTAAATGTTGAACATAGGTGTGGTCTTTGGTTAGTTTTTTAACCTTCTCACCGTTAAACAGATATGCGCTTGAATCTCCTATTTGTGCCAATATGAGTTTGTTATCTTCGGCCGCATAAGCGAATGTTAAAGTTGTACCCATGCCTTTGTAAGATTCGTTTTCTTGTGTTTTAATCCTTATTTTTTCGTTAGCAAAACGGATAGCATTAATAATTTGAGCCTCGCATAACGTCTTGGTTTTAAGTGCCCTTATGAATCTTTTGATAGATTTAGCCGCAAGCATACTCGCAACCTCGCCTGCGGCATGGCCACCCATACCGTCTGCTACTAACATGTATTGTGGATTTTTTTCACACTCTATAAGCAATGTATCTTCGTTAATACTTCTTACTTTGCCTACGTGTGTCATACCTACTGCTCTCATTTTTGTTCTCTCTCCTGCAAATTATGCCATCTCAATTGTCCACAAGCCCCTAAGATATCGCTCCCCATAGATCTCCTAACGGTTGCGGAAACACCTAAGTCTTTCAGTGTGTCGCAAAAACCGTATATTACGCTGTTCTTAGGCGCTCTAAGGCCTTCAAAGTCGTTTAGTGGTATTAGGTTAACATGGCAATTTAAGCCCCTTAACAAGATGCTCAGTTGCTCAGCATCTATGTTATTGTCGTTGAAGCCTTCAATTAGCGTATACTCTATTATAATACGTCTGCCCGTTTTTAAAAAGTAGGAATTTGCAGCCGCAATGATTTCGTTAATCGGGTAGTTTTTGGCAGTAGGAATAATTTCTTCCCTCTTTTGCTGGTTTGGTGCATGCAGAGAAATCGCAAGAGTAAGTTTTATTTCTTCTTCTGTAAGTTTATGTATTTGGTTTATAAGACCACAAGTAGAAAGAGAAATGTTTCGCTGAGAAATGCCCAAGTCTCCTGTTGCCATGCGAATAAATTCCAGCACATTGTCGTAGTTGTCGAGCGGTTCGCCCATTCCCATCAAAACAATATTTTTAACCGCACGTTCTTCATTAAAATTTGCGTTTACACATATAACTTGGCTTAAAATTTCAGCGGCTGTCAAATTTCTTAAGAATCCACCCTTGCAAGAAGCGCAAAACACACACCCCATCTTACAACCTATTTGCGTAGAAATACAAAGTGTGTTGCCATAATCCTTTTGCATGAACACCGTCTCTAATGTATTGTCGTCGTCGCAGGCAAACAAATATTTTATTGTTCCCTGTGAATCCGTATCGGCGCTTATTTCCCTCAAATAGCCTTCCGAATAATTTTCACGCAATGTTTTTCTGAGTGAAAGAGGCAGGTTGTTCATTTCTTCAAAACTAACGCCTTTATACAACCAAAACAAAATCTGCTTAACTCTGTATGCAGGTTCGTTTTTCAGTAATTGTTTAATTTGTTCTTCTTTTAATCCAAGTAATCCTATCATAATCTCCTCAATCTCGCCATATAAAAACCGTCTATGTTATCTATGTGTGGCATAAGTTGTAACTCGCCGTCAATAACCCTGTGCATTAATTTCTCGGGTATCTCGTTTTTTATGTCGTCTTTTGCGAAGTTTTCGTTATTCTCTAAAAACTTTGCTATGTTTAAGCTGTTTTCCTCTTTGCTTAGTGTGCAAGTAGAATATAATAATACTCCGCCCGGACGCACATATCTTGCACAATTTTCTAATATGGCATATTGAATTTTTGTAAGATTGCCTATGTCTTCTTCTTCTTTCCAAAGTTTTATGTCGGGTTTTCTGTATAATAAACCAAGAGCAGAACAAGGCACATCTGCCAAAACTACATCATAAAAGTCTTTTTGCTTGGGATTAAAAACAGTAGCGTCGGCAGTCACTATTTCTACGTTGTTTAATTTAAGCCTTTGTATTGTGTTTTCAATTAGAGCAGACCGATGCTCGTGCAGTTCCATTGCAACAACACTACCTTCGCTTGCTATTTGGGCAGCATAGGCGGTTTTACCTCCCGGAGCGGCACAAACGTCTAACACGTTGTCGGTTTTTTTTATGCCGGCAGCCATAACACAAATCATAGACGATTCACCCTGAACGGCAAATTCTCCCCGTTTAAAAGTTGGCATGTTGTCTATGGAAGAAGCGTTTTTTATGTAGAATGCATCGTCGCAATACTTTCCTTTTTCAAAATTTAAAAAAGGCTCGTCTCTTACTACCTTGTTTTGGCGAATACAAGTTTTTTGATGTTCGGCCTGATGGCTAAAAATTGCCTCCGCCTGCGCCCTGCCATAATCGGCAACATATTTTTCACATAACCATTTAGGATAGCTGTAAAAAATATGTAGGTGCTCTGAGAAATCTTCTTTCGGATCGGGGTATTTAATACTGCCTAAGTTTTGCGACAAATTTCGCAAAATTGCATTAACAAAGCCTTTTAACTGTCTTTTTCCGTTTAGTTCGGCTAAACGAACACTTTCGTTTACGGCCGCCGAAGCCGGTACCTGTTCAAAAAACATAAGTTGACATGCGCCTAAACGTAGAATGTTGCGTATTACGGTGTGTATGCGTTTTGCAGATGTAAATTGTGCCAAAACATAGTCTATACGAAATAAATTTTCTATTGTAGTGCTGACAAGTGCGGTTATGAATCTTTTGTCTTCAGAATCCTTGGGCAGCTTTTTTTTAAGCACAAGATTTAAATAACTCTTGTTTTTTAATACGTCCGCCAATATTAAAAGTGCTTCTTGTCTCGAGTTCAATTATTTTCCTCCCCCGCAAAAAAACAATAGCCGGTGTCTAATGTTTTTCCGCATAAACTTGCCTTTGCACTCATAGC
>CAYJNC010000203.1:0-578 GCA_964371185.1 uncultured Christensenellaceae bacterium | reverse complement strand
CATAGCCTTAGAGCCTGCACGTTTTAACTCGTCGACAGATATAACACCATCGGCGGCCTTGATAAGCAAACCTTTTTTGTTGTCGGCAGAAACTATTTCACCGCATTTTTTATCGCTTATTTCGTCTGTTAATGAAACAGAATTAATTTTAATTTTTTCTTCATGATAAGTTATGAAGGCACCCGGATGCGGGTTTGTTCCCCTCACAAAATTTATTATTTCGTTGCAAGTCTTAGAAAAATCTACCTCGCCGAAGCCTTTTTTAAACATTGGAAAGTAAGAAGACTCTTCTTCTTTTTGCGCAACACGAGTTAAGGTGTTTTCTTCTAATTTTTGCAACGTACGCAACAAAGTTATAGCGCCTAATTCACTGAGGTTTAAGTATAACTCTCCCGCCGTCATGTTTGGGGAAATAGTTATTTCGTCTTGCTCTAATATGTCTCCTGCGTCTAAGGCACGAACGGTGTACATGGTGGTTATGCCTGTCTTTTGCTCGCCGTTTATGATTGCCCATTGAATAGGTGCAGAACCACGATATTTAGGCAATAAAGATGCGTGCACGTTTATGCAACCGTGCG
>CAYJNC010000202.1:0-3893 GCA_964371185.1 uncultured Christensenellaceae bacterium | reverse complement strand
CTTGCATACATACCGATAACAATAGCGGAAAATGTTTCTATGGAGACGGTTGCAATTATTGAAGCAAACACAGACCTTGCGGGCATAAGCGTGCTTGAAAGTTCGGTGCGCATTTATCCAAAAGACGAAGTTGCGGCGCATATTGTCGGCTATATGGGTAGAATGGTTGACGAAGAAACAATAGACGAAATGGAAGCAAAAGGTTATTCGCCGGACGACACGATAGGCATAACCGGAATAGAAAACACGATGGAATCTTTTCTGACCGGTAATTCTTCCGACAGGCAGGGAGAAAGACAGGTAGAAGTAGACAGCCTGGGGAAAGTCATAAACGAAATTTCCTACTCACCGCCGACTGCGGGCAATGATGTTGTGCTAACAATAGATTTAGATTTGCAGATGGAACTTGAAACAGCGCTGCAAAATAACATCGAAGAAGTGTATCAAACACAGATAGAAACCTATTATGAAGACCAAGAAACGTATGACACGCACGCCTTGTTGCAGAGCAGAGAGGGCGAAACAACCTTAGAAAAATTAAACTTAGCCCAATCGGGGGCGGCGGTTGTGATGGACGTTCATACCGGTGAAGTGCTTGCGATGGCGAGCTATCCTTCTTATGACTTGAATTTGTTTGAAGGCGGAATTTCAGACGAAGATTTCCAAATGCTAAACGAAGACCCGGCGGCACCGCTTTTTCATAAGGCCATAGCCTCAAAAGGGATTCCCGGCTCTATATTTAAGATAGTACCGGGTGTTGCGGCAATGTCTGAGGGGTATATTAACGAAAACACGGTAATAAACGACGAAGGCCCATATACTGTCGGGCTGACAGAAGAATATGTTCAGACGGGCGGCAAGGCGCCTTCTTGTTGGGTGGCACCTTACTATACGGAACATGCCGACAACCAAACGATTGTCGATGCGCTTAGGGTTAGTTGTAACTATTTCTTCTTTGTGCTCGGCGACCAACATTTAGGGATAGACGAATTGGTAGCGTGGACAGACGAGTTCGGGCTTACGGAAAAAACGGGGATAGAGCTTCCCGGTGAAGTGGCGGGTCAGGTTGGTTGCCAAGAAACACTTTACGACTACACAAAGCCAATTTCTTCGCAAAAAACTTCGTTGCCATATTTGGTTTATAGCCAAATAATAAGTTTCTTAAAAGAATACGGAGTAGAGCGAAATGTTGAATATTCTCAGGAATTGCTGGAAGAAACGGCAGAAGAATTGTTGCAGTTAATCTCGCTCGAGACGCAAACCATGGGTCCTGAGATAAGAACAATATTATCCGAAAAAATGGAAATACCGGCTACCGTGTCTTCAAGAAACGGTTGGGACACAGAAATTAACGTTTCGTTAACACAGCTTTTGTGGAACAGAACCCGTACTGCTGATACAAGCATCGGAACAAACCTGACGGCGGTGACACCTATTGCGGTTGCAAGGTATATTTCGGCACTCGTCAACGGTGGTGTGGTATACGAAGCGCATGTTGTTGACCGTGTTGTAGACAGCAACGGAAACGTTGTAGAGGAAAGAAACCCGGAACCGCTAACATATTTAGACACAACCGAATATATTTTAGATATTGTTAAAGAAGGTATGAAAGAGGTTGTATCTGCAGAAGACGGCGGAACGGCGGCAGCGGCGTTTGAAGGGTTTAAGTATGCAAATACATCAACCGAAACATGGTTGGGCGGTAAGACAGGTACGGGTAAAGTAAACGATATTGACATAGAAAACAATGCGTGGTTCGTTGCGTTTGCGCCGTATGACGAGCCGGAGATTGCTGTTGTGAGCTATATTCCAAATGGGTTAAGCGGTGCTTCGGCCATACCGACGGCCCGTGACATAATAGAATACTATTTAGACAGTTCTGCCAAAGAAGATGTGATGGAAATACAAAACAGCAATTCTTTGCTTTCGTAAAAAAATTTGCGAACGTGTTTTGAGTAGGATATAATATATATTTAGAGACTTGCGTGCAAAGGGGGAAACATACTTGCAGAGTGTATTTATAAAAGGAAAAGAAGAAGGGTTAGAAATAACTTTTGCGGAAAAAGCAACCTACCCTGTAATACGTGCCGAGTTGTTGCAAAAAATGAAAAACAATCAAAGTTTTTTTCAAGACAGCGACACAAGAGTAATAATCAGGGGGAAGAAACTTTCGCCGGCACAGAGAAGAGAATTAAAAAGTGTGTTTGTAATGGATTTTGGCATTTACGATGTTATGTACGATGACGAGGCGAACATGCTAAAAGAGGTAGAGCAAAACCTTGAAAGCAATACAGAGACCGTATATTCAAACGTTGAAAACAGTGAAGAAGACATTAAGGACAGCCTGGTTTCAAACGAGTATTTCGACGAAAGATCTATCTTCATCAATACCACCGTCAGAAGTGGGCAAAGGATAGAATGTGAGGGCGATGTTGTTATAATCGGCGACGTAAACCCGGGGGCAGAAATAATTGCCGGAGGAAGCATTGCGGTTTTCGGTAAGTTGCGGGGGCTTGTTCATGCGGGTTGTTCGGGAAGAAAAGACGTATGTGTGGCGGCAATTTTTATGTACCCAAACCAACTTAGATTGTCCGGCAGGGTGATAACATTTCCAAACGACAGGGAAGATTCCCAAAGTGCGGAAATTGCAGAGCTTATTGACGGCAAGGTTGTCATTAGGGCAATAGGGTACAGATAATAATATTTATTTAATTAGGACCGATTGGGAGGGAATTCTTATGGAAAATGTAATAGTTATTACGTCCGGCAAGGGTGGTGTCGGCAAGACGACAACGTCAGCAAACATAGGCACAGGGCTTGCGATTGCCGGAAAAAAAGTTGTGTTAATAGATACAGACATTGGGCTTAGGAATTTAGACGTTGTTCTTGGATTGGAAAACAGAATAGTATATGATTTGGTTGATGTTGTCGAGGGGACGTGCAAGTTAAAACAAGCGCTTATCAGAGACAAACGCTACGACGGCCTATATTTATTGCCGGCGGCTCAAACACGTAACAAGATGGCGGTGTCACCCGAACAGATGAAGAAGTTAGTTGAAGACTTAGAGCAAGACTTTGACTATGTCATAATAGACTGTCCGGCAGGCATAGAACGGGGCTTTAAGAATGCTGTTGCCGGTGCTAAGTCGGCGATCGTTGTGACGGTTCCCGAGGTTTCTTCTGTCAGAGACGCAGACAGGATAATAGGCCTTCTTTCTTCAAGCGGAATAGAAGACGTTATGTTGTTGATAAACAGGTTGCGCCCGGATTTAGTCAGAAAAGGTGATATGCTTGCAATAGACGACACCTTAGAAATTTTAGGCATAGATTTAATCGGCGTGATTCCCGAAGACGAATTGATATTCAGGTCTTCTAATTTAGGTGAACCGGCGGTTACCGACGATAATTCGCTTGCCGGAAAGGCCTACAGAAATGTTGCCGGCAGGGTTATGGGGCAAGATATCCCCATGCTTAACTTAGAACAAGGAACCGGTTTTTTCAGCAAATTGAAAAAGCTGTTTTCCAAATAGATCGGGAGGTAGACAAGTATGGGATGGTTCTCTAAAAGAAAAAAGAGTAGCCAAGTTGCAAAAGACAGGTTAAAACTTGTGCTTATTTACGATCGTTCGGGTACGACAAGTAATGACGACATGATAAACATGATGAAGAGAGATATTTTACAAGTTATTTCAAAATATGTTGAAATAGACGAAAATGAGTTTGCGATAGACTTAAAAAGTACGCAGAACGAAGAAGAGGGCTTGTCTTCGCAGCTTATTGCAAATATCCCCATCAAAAAAATCAAAATGATGGTTAAGAATTCGGGTCGTTAGTATAAACAAAACTTTTAAAAACCTCGCATGATGCAATGTTTTGCGTGGTTTTTTTAAAAA
>CAYJNC010000201.1:2783-3898 GCA_964371185.1 uncultured Christensenellaceae bacterium | reverse complement strand
AAAATACAATGCGTTGTGTTTCTGAATTGTTGGCGATAGACAACAGAATTAATGTTCCTATTGATTATTACATATCTATAGACTTAGACGGTTTAGCACAGCTTGCAGATGCCTTGGGCGGTGTTGAGGTGACACTCGACCAAGATGTTCCGGAAGTTGGTGACAAGGGTGAAACAATCAATTTAAAAGGTGAAACAGTTCGTTTGTACCTGCAAAACCGTTACAACATGAGCGACGGTGAAACATCGAGACAAATCCACGAGCAACAATTTATTGAAGCTATGTTAAATGAAATTCAAGACATGGGCGCGGTTGAATCGGCTCCCGAATTGTATGATACATTCTTGAAATTCATGCGTACTAATCTTTCTCTCGATCAAGTGTTGGCGTTCTCAACAGTACTCGACAGTGCTAATTTAGACAACGTTACAACAAACTTAATCGAAGGTGCCGGCGAAATGTTGGGTAGTCCTGCTGTTTGGTACTTCAGGCCTTACCAAGACAGTATGCTTGGATTGATGTTAGAAACACTTTACGACGAGGTATAAGCCGTTTATAGGCTAACGTATAAAGGTTAGCGTACAAAATATAAATACAGAGCGATGTCCGAGATATGAGGCATTGCTCTTTTTTGGCTCTATGTCAATAGTTGGGTTAGAGGAAAAAAAGATCCGTCTACAAATATAGCATTAGTGGGACACATAACATTATGTGTATATAGCGAATGAATAAAAGTTAATAGTGCAACAACAAAAGACAATAATTACATATTGCAAAAGAAATAAGGGTGTGATTTAAAATTTAAAACAAGAAAAATCCGCTTAATAAAGCAAAAAAATATAGTGGCTATAATAATGTGGGAAAACAGTGGATTTATGTTGATAAAATTGGGGTTTGCAAAATATTAAAAGGCAAAAAAGGCTTTAATAAAAGGGGTTAGAAGGCTGTTGAGTTATCCACATACTTCTGTGGATAAAAGGGGTGAATTTTTGTTGAAATTGGCGGTATTAACACATTTTTTGTTCGTGGATAACCAATTAATTGTTATCTAAAGCAAGATGATTTAAGTAGCGAATAAAAAAAACAAATAATTACCAAAAACGGCAAGTGTATTT
>CAYJNC010000201.1:0-2773 GCA_964371185.1 uncultured Christensenellaceae bacterium | reverse complement strand
ATATAATGAATAATATAAGAAAAAAAGGAGAAAAATATGGCAGAGATAATATTAATTGGGTTGGTAGGCGCTGTTTTTGTGCTGTTATTGGTGTTGATTGTTAAAAGCAGAACAAAGACCGACGATTTTTCTCGGTTGCGTCAAGAGATAACCGGGCAGTTTCAGGTAATGTCTAACATGGTGATGGATACCGTTGACAGAGCGGTAGCCGGGAACACGGCAGGTGTAGACATGCTTAGGCGTGCGGTTGAAGGAAAGTTACAAGACATACAAATTGCGGTTGGGCGGCAATTAGACGAAACCTTAAAAGTGGGGCTTGATTCTTCTTTTCGTAGAGTAGGAGAGCAACTTCAACAGGTATATAGGGGCATAGGGGAGATGCGTACGTTGACGGCAGATGTGGGAGATTTAAAGAGTATTCTGACAAATGTAAAAACACGTGGGATATGGGGAGAAATACAGCTGCATAAACTGCTTGGCGACTTCATGGCACCCGGTCAATACGAGGAAAATGTAAAGATAGGAAACAATTTTGTGGAATTTGCGGTCAACATCCCTCAGGAAGACGAAAAAAGTATGCTCCTTCCGATAGACTCTAAATTTCCGATGGACAGATACGCAAAAGTTTTAAAACTTGCCGAAAAAGGTGCAAGCGCAGACCTTAAATCTGCACAAAAAGAGCTTGCCGCCGCAATTATTGCAGAGGCAAAGAAAATAAGAGACAAATATATTTCGCCGCCAATAACGACAGATTTCGCAATCATGTTTTTGCCGTCGGAAGGTTTATATGCAGAGGTTATTCGTTTAGAGTTGTTAGAACAATTACAAACTAAATGGCGTGTTGTGGTGGCCGGCCCGTCTACTTTGTGTGCGTTGCTCCAAAGTTTTCAACTGGGGTTTAAGTCGGTTGCCATTAAAAAATATTCTTCGGAAATATTAGATTTGTTAAGGATAATCAGGGTAGAGTTTGAAGGTGTTGAGGCCGAAATACAAAAGACGCAAAAATCGCTTGCGGCGGCACAAGGACATCTCGAAAGTGTAAACAAAAAAAGCGGTCGCATACAAAATAGGTTGACGGACGTAGACAGCATCAGATAAGTATAGTGGTTATTTACGGTTCGCCTTATAAAGGTTTTTCAAGCGAGTAGTCGTCGGTTGTGTAGCCGTTGCCTATGTCTTTTTTGACATCTCCGCTTATTTCAAAACCCATCTTTTTATAGAATGAAATTGCGGGGGCGTTGTGCTTGTATACGGTTAACCAAATTGCAGACAGATTAAGCCTTCTGCCGGTTTCGCAGACTTGTTTAATTATGTCATCGGCATAGCCTTTTCCCCTGTATTCTTTCAACAGAAAAATTTTGCTTAGAAAAAGTTTGCCGTGCGGTTGGTTTGAAGAGATGGCTACATATCCGACGGAAACTCCAAAACGTTTGGCTAAAAAATATTCATAGCCTTCGGAAATATATTTTTTTATTGCGCTTTGTGACTGAATGTTTTCGAGCATGTATTCTATTTGATCGGACGAGACCATGCCGGAATAACACTCGCGCCAAATTGTGTGCGCAAGTCCGCTGATTTCTAATATTTCACGGGGGCGTGTTGCCCGTTTAAGGTGTATTTTATGCAATTGCATTATTTTCTGTCCTTTACCAAAGCCGCAAAAGAACGGTCGTAGCGTGATTCAGCCTCTGCCGAGAAAAAACAGCCCGGTATTTGTCCGCTTGCCCTATGGTTACGCACACATTCGCAGCACTTTCCGTTGCGGCTGCAACTGTATGTACAGGCACATGATTTTTTGTTTTGCTCTTGTTTACATTCTGCCATAAATAAAACTCACTTTCATAATGTTTATAGATATATTTTTTAAGTAGAAGTCTTTTTTTTGCGTTTTGCCCTGAAATAGTTTGTTAGAATCATGCCGCACTCTTCTTGCATAACACCGCCGGTTATTTGCGGAGTATGATTAAGTTTGCCTTCTGCTAAGTTGTATAAGGTACCAAAAGCGCCGGCCTTAGGGTCGTATGCACCGAAAACAACGCGTGGGATACGTGCATTAATAACGGCACCGGCACACATAGGGCAGGGTTCTAACGTCACATACAAAGTGCAATCGGTTAACCGCCAACTCTTTGTTTTTTCGACAGCGGAAATTATGGCGGTTATTTCGGCGTGCCCGACGGGGTTTTGTGTGGTTTGCCTTGTGTTATGCGCCGTGGCTATCACTTCGTCGTTCAAGACTATTATTGCGCCGACAGGAACTTCGTCTATCTGCTCTGCTTGTTCTGCTTGTTTGAGTGCAAGTCCCATGTAATATTCGTCTGACATTTATTTCTCCTAAGGTAGTTTTGTTATTTAGTCTAAAGCTAAATTGGCGTTCTCTTCTTCTTGGCTGCTAATAGATTTTAACAAGAAATTTGCCGTTTCGGTCAAATAAAAATTGATGTCTGCCACCGCTGAATCGTCTATGGTGCAAGAAGCTATGTCTCTTTTAAGAATATCAAGCTCTCGAATGGTATAGGTAGTAACCTTATCCTCTTCTATGCTATTAAAACAGATGTTAAAGCGGTTAGTTATATCGAGATCCGAACTAAAGTTTTCGTATTTTTGCGCAGTGCTAAGCGAACAACTTGTTAATACGGTTGAAAAAGTTATTATTAAAAATATAATTAATAGACGTTTCAAACAAACCCTCCGTTCGTAATTTAACTAATTATATTATAATATAAAATTTCTATATTTACTATATGTTGCAATTTATGATTTTTTTTGTTAA
>CAYJNC010000200.1:0-3901 GCA_964371185.1 uncultured Christensenellaceae bacterium | reverse complement strand
CTTATTTCTATTTCAACGGTTTGCGGCAATCTTCTTGCCACCGAAACAACCTCTATGTACGGCTCCGTTTCTACATTTTCTTTTATAGATTCTTCATCTACCAAAAGCATGTGTGTGCCACTTTCTATAGCCGCCAATTCTTCAACATAGGAAGATGTAAACCTGCCGTTTCCAACAATTTCAACATTCTCCACCTGGAAAAACGCATAAATAAAATAGCCTATTCCAACAACTACCAACGCCGTAAACATTATGCCAAGAACCGTTAAAACGGTTTTATTCTTTTTTTTATTTAGCTGACTCATCTTGCTTATTCCTTACTTTCAGTCCTTTTTTCTTGCTTTTTTTATCACCCTGTGCCACCATTGTTATGCGCCGCGACTGTCGAGAAATGTTCAGCAACACCCCGACCATTGCCATATACATAACAAGAGAAGAACTACCGTAACTAATAAATGGCATAGGCACACCGGTTGCGGGCAACGAAGCAGTCGCTACCGATATGTTTAAAAGTGTTTGAATTGCTATTAATGTAACTATTCCCGATGCTACCATCATGCCGAACAAATCGGGTGCGGTTGCCGCAATTTTTATTCCTCTGAATACGAGTATTACAAACAACAATATCAACGCTATTCCGCCTATCAAACCCAATTCTTCTACGATAATAGAAAAGATAAAATCCGACTCTCCATAGGGCAACCATAAAAATTTCTGTCTACCGTTCCCAAGACCACTACCAAAGACTCCACCGGCACCTATTCCGTATAACGATTGTATAACCTGATACCCACCGTCTGCCGCATATTCCCAAGGATCGGCAAACGTTATCAAACGGCTGACACGATAGTCTCCGGTAAGCATAAGCCCCAAGCCGGCCAAACCGCCAACGCCACCCAAAACTCCAAGATGCCACCCTTTCGCTCCGCCAATAAACATCATAACAAACACCAAAGTGCTTAATAGTATAATAGCGGAAAAGTTAGGTTGCAAAAACAGCAACAAGCAAATCACACCTAAGACAAAAATATTTGGGACTATACTATATCTGAATTTATCCATTCTGTTTCTGTTCACATAAATGGTAGCAGCCGTAAAAATAATAATGGAAAACTTAGCGATTTCCGCCGGTTGTATGCTTGGCAAAGGGCCAATGTTTATCCATCTCGATGCACCGTTTATCTCTGTACCCAAGCCGGGTATAAAAACAATTATAAGCAGTGCTATTGTTACGGTCAAAAACAAATACTTAAGCTTTATCAGCTTTTTATAGTCAAAAAACATAAAAAATATCATGAATCCGAGGCCTATTCCCGCCCCAATCAACTGATTTTTATACAAAGCCAAACCATCGTAGTCATACAACGCCGACGATTGTGCCATATAATAACTTGAGCTAAACACCATCAGCAGCCCGTAGGCCACCAAGATTATTGTAACAACCAATACGGCATAGTCTATAGAGCCTTTTTGCATATTACAATCCTTCCACAATTTGCTTAAAGACGTTTCCTCGTTCTTCAAAATCTTTAAACATATCCCAACTTGCGCAAGCCGGCGAAAGCAAAACCACATCTCCCTCTCTTGCAATGCTGTATGCCTTAAACACAGCATCTTCAAAGCCATTTGCTATAATATAATTTTCATATCCGCAATTTTGCGCAGCCTTAATTATTTTCTTTGTTGTGTCACCCAACACTATAACAGCCCTCACATTGCCGTTAAACTCTTCAAAAAGCGGTTCGAAATAACTGTTTTTGTCGTATCCACCAAGTATCAACACTATCGGCTTATCCATTGCTAAAATTGCTTTTATTGTAGCATCGGGGTTTGTTCCTTTTGAATCGTTGATAAAAGACACCCCTTCGACATTTCTTACAAATTCTATGCGGTGCTCCACCCCTTTAAACGTTCTTAGTGTCTGCGCCACCACTTCGGCGGAAATACCGTACAGACATGCAAGTGTGGTTGCGGCAAGAGCGTTTTCCAAGTTGTGCTTACCGGGAATTCGCAATTCGTTTGCCGGCATAACTTCTACCTTTTCTCCGTCTCTTGCAAAAATAATTTTTCCGTCTTCAACATAGGCTCCGTTTGTAATTTTTTCTTTTATCGAGAACCAAAACACCCGAGCCTTTATATTTTTTTCAAATCCACGGACAATTTTGTCATCATAATTTAACACACAGTAGTCTTGTCCTTCTTGATTCTTGAATATTTTTGCCTTTGCGGCAATGTAATATTCCATCGCGCCATATCTGTCTAAATGGTCCTCTGTTATGTTTAATATTGCACTCCCCAGCGGACGATATTCGTCTATTGTGTCGAGTTGTAAGGCAGCCGTTTCGGCCACAACAACATCCCCGGCCTTTGTGTCGAGTGCATTTTGAGTAACAGGTATGCCAATATTGCCCATAACATAAGTGTTATAGCCGGCATTCTTAAAAATCTCTCCCGTCAAAGCGGTTGTAGTTGTTTTTCCGTTCGTGCCGGTAATCGCAATGAAATCAGCCTTTGAAACAGAATAACCGAGTTCTAACTCCGCTATTACGCTTTTCTTTAACTCGTATGCTTTTTTAATAAACGGCAATCCTAAGGGTACTCCCGGGCTTAAAACAAGCATATCCATATCTTCTATTGCATCTGTAGGATCTATGCCTAACATGTCTGCAACAGGCAAACCGCTCAACATTTCTGCAATGTTTTGCGGCAATTCTTCCTTTGTTTTAATATCATATATTGCAACTTTTGCGCCCAAACGGCATAACAGCTCGGCAGATGCCACGCCACTTCTTGCCATTCCGACCACAAGTATTTTTTTATCTTTGTAATCCATGTTGCGCCTCCTTTGTTTCATTTAAGAAAATCTGTCTTTCTTACTATATAAAAATCACGCTTAAAATAGAAACCACGCTTAGTACAACCGTCACCAACACATAGCCGGTTACAACTTTTGTTTCCGTCATTCCGCTCAACTCAAAATGATGGTGCAACGGTGCCATCTTAAAGATTCGCTTGCGTCTCAACTTGTATGAGCCTACCTGTAATATAACCGAAACAGACGATAATACAAACATAAGCCCCATTATAACAAGCAAAAACTGCATACCTAAAAGCGTTGCAATTATCGTTATTGCCGCACCCAATGCAAACGATCCTGTATCACCCATGAAAACTTTTGCCGGATATTTGTTGAAACACAGAAAACCGGCACACGCACCTATAAGCGCCGCCGCAAAAATTGCAACATTTGCACTTATCGTGCCTTCCGAATACCCGGAAAAAAGCATTAGACCCGGAATTAACAAAACTATTATTGCCAGAAAAGCCGCACTGTTAATCAGAGTAAGCGACGTGGCAAGCCCGTCTAAACCGTCTGTTAAGTTGACGCTGTTAACCATTGCTAAAAATACAAACATCACAAACGGAATATAGCCTATGCCCAAATCTATTACCGCTCCGCTAAAAGGAATAATTATTGCTGTGTTGCCTATGAAAATATAAAGTAACAAAGCAATAGCAAAGGACGTAACCAACTGCAAAACAATTTTTTGCCAAGCCCTAAGCCCAAGCGAGCGTTTTTTAAACAACTTTATGCCATCGTCTAAAAAGCCTATTAGCGCAAATCCTATCACCGACAAAACTATCAATAAAACTTCAATTCCACCGCCGTTGTATATAGAGAACATAATAGTAGCCACAATAAGCCCAATAACTATCATGATGCCACCCATGGTTGGTGTTCCTTCTTTTACCAAATGTGTTTGCGGTCCGTCGTCTCTAACGTGTTGTTGTGCCTTTTTCCGCTTAAACACAGGTATCAATAATTTTGATGTTATCACCGTTATAATAAAAGCAACCGCAATTGCCAGTGCAACCCTTAAGATAAATGTCATTTAAATCT
>CAYJNC010000199.1:903-3904 GCA_964371185.1 uncultured Christensenellaceae bacterium | reverse complement strand
ACTCGCTAAACGTTTGTAAACGCACGTTTTAAACGCTCATTTTTTTGCTTTTTCAATTAATTCTTTTGTAATTCTATGATGTTTCTTCTTTTGTTTATTTTTTATTGCCTACCGTTGAAATCTTAGTTCTGTATAAGACTTTTAGGTATATAATAATACCGCGCATCTAAATTCCATTGAAATCCGCATTTTTTACAAACAAGGTGATACATATCTCCGTCTCGTGGCGAAGATACAATATTTATAGACTTGCAATTAATACATCTATCTTTAAATGCATCACAACCTCCGCCCGCAACATTGTCTAACTCTTCGTCCGCAACTTCACCCGTTTTTTTAAACTTTGCAATCAACCCCACCGCTTGTTCTTCTGTAAGCTCAATGTCGTTTTCTTTTGCCAAAGCAAGCAGTTCTTGTTCACTCTCGCATTTTTTTGCTTTTTCAATTAATTCTTTTGTTAAATCCATATTATTTCCCCTTTTGATTATTTATTATACTTATTTATACGAGTAACAATATAAAAAAGTATAAAATTTTATATAAAATATTTTTTTTGCTTTCAATAATTAAATTATAGCAAAGAATACCTCAAAAGCATATATTCTTTTGCTGTCAAAATCATTTTTCTACACTTGTATCCCTACCTACCGACATGTGTACGCAGGGAGGCTATGCCCTCACAACAAAAACCGGTATACTACCATAAAATATAGTTGAAGATATATTTAAATGTTTCTTTGGTTCTTATTGGTTGTTGCCACTTAGGGGTGGCAAATCCTAACCTACATACGGATAAATCAACAAAAAACAAGTGATGAAATCTAAATTTTATGTTATAATATTAAAATATATGCCTAAAAGTAGGCGATGTAGGAAAGGGATAGCGTTTTGCGAATGATAAGAGACTTGTTTACAAAGGTAAGTCAGAACAGAAAGCTTATCGTACAGATGGGCAAAAATGACTTTAAAAACAAATTTGCAAACACAAGCTTAGGCGCGGTTTGGGGATTTATACAGCCACTTGTATTTATGTTTATGTACATGATTGTTTTTCAATATATACTGCGGAGCGGAACAACGGGAAATTATCCATATATCGCATGGTTTTTACCGGGTATTGCCATTTGGATGTTTATAAGTGACGGAATAATCAGCGGATGTACATCCATTAGAGCATATAGCTATTTGGTTAAAAAAATAGTATTCCCGATAGGAACAATACCTTTTATATCTCATGTTTCGAGCATATTGGTTTCGACAATAGTGTTGGGCATAGCGACATTCATATGCCTGCTTGTGGGAACTGTGCCGAACGTTCTCATGATACTATACATATACGTGGCGGCGGTTGCGCTTATTGTTGCGTTGACAAGGATAACGGCGGCGGTTTGCACGCTTGTTCCCGACTTTATTAAAGTAATAGAAATACTTTTGCAGGTGATGTTTTGGTTTTCGCCTATCATATGGAATATAGACATGCTCGGCGGCACACAAACGGCGCTCGGCACGGTGGCAATGCTTAACCCAATAGCGTACATAGTTACAGGGTTTAGAGACGCATTTGTAGGGGGAGACACAATTTCTGCCAACGGTGGGTTGTTTACCATTGTGTTTTGGGTAATTGTAATTGTGTGTTTTGTGTATGGGGAATATATATTCAGAAAATCCAGCAAAGAATTTGCAGATGTACTGTGAGGAATAAATGGATAGCAAAGTAGCGGTAAAAGTAACCAATTTAACAAAATCATATAAGATGTACGGAAGCAGGAAAGCACGTCTGTTAGAAACGCTTAACCCAAAATACTCTAACCATACATTGTTTACTGCGGTCGACAATGTTAATTTAGAAGTCAGGAAGGGCGAGATTTTAGGGATTTTAGGACAAAACGGCTCGGGAAAATCTACCTTGCTTAAGATGATAACCGGTGTTGTGACGCCGACTAAAGGAGAGGTAGAAGTTAAGGGTGTGTTAAGTTCTTTGTTAGAACTCGGAACAGCCTTTAATATGGAACTGACGGGTATAGAAAATATTTATCAGCATGGGCAGGTTTGTGGTTTGACCAACGAAGAAATAACCTCTCGTATGGATACCATAGTGCAATTTGCAGACATAGGCCATCATCTACAACAACCGGTTAAAACATATTCTTCGGGTATGTTTGCACGGCTTGCTTTTGCCTGTGCGATTCATATAGATCCCGAAATTTTAATTGTAGACGAAGTGTTGAGCGTTGGAGACATACGTTTTCAGATGCGTTGCTACAATAAATTTGAAGAATTTAAAGAGCAGGGTAAAACCATTCTTTTTGTGACCCACAACATATCGGACGTCTTGCGCAATTGCACTCGTGCGATTATTCTTGATAAAGGCAAAATAATCATGAATGGCGAAGTTCGTGAGGTGGTAGACGAATATAAAAAGTTGATGGTAGGGATAGACATAACCGACCGTGAGAAAAAAGCGGAAGAAGAAATTGAAAAACAAGAAGAGAGAAACAAGGTCTTTGTTAAAACAGATGGAATGAATTGGAAAGATTATTACCCTCCGGCAAAAGATTTATTAGCCTACGGAAGTGGGCAAGCAGAAATATTAGATTATGGTATTTTTGCGGAGAACGGTGAAGAACCGGTGTTAAACATAGATAATAATCAAGTGGTTGATGTCAAAATGAAAGTTAGATTCAACGACGACATAAAAGAGCCGATTTTTGCGCTTGCCGTAAAAGATATCAAGAGAATAGAGCTTTGTGGTGCGAACACTTTTGCATACAAAAAAGAAACGGGAGATTATAAGAAGGGCGACGAAGTTGTTATCACATTTAAACAACAAATACCGTTAGCCCCCGGCACCTATGCACTTTCTTTTGGGTGTACACGGATATTGAACGATGGTGGCTTAGAAGTTTTTGACAGAAAATATGATGCCGTAATTTTTGATGTTGTTTCGACACGAATGGCGCTCGGTTTATTTGACTTAAAAACACAAATTGAAATCGATAGG
>CAYJNC010000199.1:0-893 GCA_964371185.1 uncultured Christensenellaceae bacterium | reverse complement strand
GGATATAATTATAAGTATGAGAAAGCTGTTAAGAGGAAAAAGAAAATATGTGACAATAGCGATACTTGCGTTTTTTTTGGCGGCGGTAATAGAGGTATTTATACCGACCGGATTTCGGCCGGATTATTTAATTAACCAAAACGAATACCCGCAAAACAGCAGTGTGGCCTACGAATTATCGCAATTTATACCGACGGGTGCCGAAGTAAAAGGCGATGTTGTGACGACTACAACGGCAGACGGCTTTTTGGTGCTTGACGAAGAGGTAATGAAAAGTGCTAATAGGGTGACGCTGAATTTTGCCGAGCCTGTCGAGAAAAAAACAAGGGTTGTTGTGTACTACACACAAAACGCCGAGCAGATTTTTGAAGACGGAAGAAGTGTTCAGTGGTATGTAAGCCCGGGAGACACGGTCGCGACCATTGACTTAGACACGACAGACATCTATGGTTTGCGCATAGACATTTCAGACGAAGCGAATGTTTCGCTTGCAATATCGCAAGCAGACGTCAGTTATGTCCATCCGCTGTCGCTTTGTAAAGAGAAGTTTTCAATAGTAAGGTTTTTGATGTTTTTTGCAGTGCTTGCCTTTATTCCGTTAGAACTTATATACCTGAATAGGATTTGATGAAAATCCTAAAAACTTGCTTTTTTTTGAGAATTATGTATAATTATTACGTTATGAAAACGTGTGAAAATTTTTATTAAAATATGGAGGAAGAAAATGAAAAAATTTTTAACAGTAGTTTTATGCTTAGTGTTGATTAGTGCGCTTGTAGTTTCGTGTGCACCGGCACAAGAAGAAGCACCGGCACAAGAAGCCGCACCGGCAGAAGAAGCTGCACCGGCAGAGGAAGCCGCACCGGCAGAAGAAGCCGCACCGGCAGAAGAAG
>CAYJNC010000198.1:2550-3917 GCA_964371185.1 uncultured Christensenellaceae bacterium | reverse complement strand
GGGTCAAGGGCACAATGTGCCCTTGCAGGTTTTAGGACGGAGTCCTAAGGTCTTAAAAAGGGCTAAAACCTTGGACTATTAATTTAAAAAAGGAGCTATGAAAAACTATAAAAGTTTTGCTTAGCCCCTTTTAGCTGTTATCGGATACCTCTTTATCCAACCTGTGTTCTTTGTCTATTACTTGACACACTATCAATGCTCTATTTTTATCTTGCTTAACTACTGCATTATTACCTTATGTGTAAATCTTTCTTAATGATACAATTTTTGAATATATAGAGTACTACTACAACCGAGTTCGCCTTAATGGTACCATCGGCCGACTCTCCCCTTTACAATTAATAATTTCTTCCAAATATGCTGTATATGCTTAGATTATTTGGATAGGATTATTAATATCTCTTTAGATTTTTGAAGCTATTCTGTGCGTTTTTTTTGGGAATTGCTCAATTTAAACTTTCCAACAAATGAAAAATATGAATATCCATAATTTATTCCGATTTTGCAATATCAATACTTTCCATATTTTTCAGCTAGTTCATAAGCCGCTAAAAAATTCTCGACAGGAACGTCGTTTTGAACATGGTTTGACGGAGCAAATATATACCCACCGCCACTCTTAAACGCTTCCATTCTTTTGCAAACTTCTTCATCAAGTTGTGCCATGCTTCCGGGCAATGCAAACTGAATATCTAACCCTCCATGGAAAACTACATCATTTCCAAATTCTTTTTTAATACTATCCGAATCCATATCAACCGCATACGGCTGTAGCGGATTAAGCACATCTATGCCGCAATCTATTAAATCTCCGATCAGTGGCTTCATAGCACCACAAGTATGGAACCAAATCTTAATGTTCGGATACCTTTTTTTAATGGCCGAAAACATATTAATATGCGCTTGCTTAAAAAATCTTCTGAAAATATCTAACGACACAAACAATCCATTTTGAGTGGCCATATCTTCGGTAAATTCTACCCATTCAATATACGGAGCTATAGGCTCTAAATAATATAAATATATTTCCGTTACTATTTCAGTAATTTTATCTACTAATGCTTCAACAAATTTCGGTTCATCATATAAAGCCATGAAGAAATTTTCGGTTCCGCATAAATATTGACAATTTTCAAATATAGCGCCCGAAACCGCAGATGTTGCGGTTATGGCATATTCCGTATGTTCATACCAATCCTTTGCAATCTCCTTCAATCCACGTATTCTGCCTTCATCTTTTGCTGTCGGCCACTTATGCTTATTTAATACGTCTATGCTTGTATCGGCTAACGGATATTTTGTTATTGCATTCATGCCACTTAGCAACTTTTTACCAATACCCCACTCATCAATTCTATTTCCTTCAT
>CAYJNC010000198.1:0-2540 GCA_964371185.1 uncultured Christensenellaceae bacterium | reverse complement strand
TAAAATCACTTTTAACTATATCGGATAATCTGAAATCAACATACTCCGTTGTTGTCCCTTTCCTAAGTAAATCTTCTTTTTTAGGTTCTAATCCTAAATGTTTAACTATCTCTAAATACTTTTCAGTATGTATTCTTGATGTAGAACCCCAAAGATCTACCGGTACTTTATCGGCCTCCTTATGCATGAGTGCCATTCTTACTCGCTCTCTATGAGTCATTACTTATTTACCTTAATGTTCTTTCACAGAACACACCTTTCTAATTTCTATTATTAATATTCTCTCTGCAAATTAGATATCTTTTCAAAAACATTTGTTTTTTCAAATCCTTCATACACAGACCTATATACGTCAAATAATTCATTGTATACTTCAACATTTTTTTCTATCGGTTTATATATATCTTTGATATGCACCATAGATTTAACAGCACTTTTAATATTTTCAAAAACACCTACCGCCACTCCTGCGAATATCGCAGCACCCACAACTGCTGCATCTTCAACCTTCAAAGTATGGCATTCCATATTATACATATCTGCTTGTATTTGGTTCCAAACGTTGCTCTTTGTCGCGCCGCCTATAATCCTCGCCGTGCTAACTTTAATACCATTATTACTCATATTGGTTAGTATATCTTTTTGCTCAAATGTAATACCTTCCATAAAAGCCCTTGCCAAACAAGCTCTATCATGCGCAAAAGTTAAACCCACCAAAGTTCCTCTTGCAGACGGGTTCCATCTCGGTGATGCCGACGAACCAAAGTACGGCAATAAAATTAATCCTTTAGCACCAACCGGTACTTTTTCTATTTCTTCATTCAACAGTTCATATACATTTTTCCCGATTTCTTGTGCCTTTACCACTTCCTTATTTGCAATTTCATCCTTGAACCACTTAAATACCGATGCCGCACCAATTTGATACCCTTCAAATTGAAATGAATTTGCTATTGCATGGCTAGTTATGCAGGCTTTTTGTTTCGGATCCCTATATCTTTCATTTAAATACGCTATCGCCATACCGCCGGTTCCTAACGAAACCGAAACTATGCCTTCTTCAACTATTCCGGCACCTATACTAGCACTGTTTTGGTCTCCTGCACCCACACAAATTGGCGTCCCTTGTGCAAATCCTGTGATTTCGGCAGTTTCTTTAGAAATACAACCAACATTTGTAGCAGGCGGTGTAGGCTTGGGCAACATAGACTCATTGACTCCGGCTATTTCCATCAATTCCCGATCCCATATGTTCTTATCATTATCAAAGCATCCAAACAAACACGCATCCGGGTAATCCACATAATAATCATCTGCACCTAAATGTCTTAATAAATAATCTTGTAACTGAACAATTTTTGAAACCTTGTCCCATATTTGCGGTTCTCTTTTTTGCATCCACAACGCTTTTGTAATTATCCAGGTAGTATTTAACGGCAACCCTGTCTTCTCATAATAATCTTCTGCGGATATTTTATTTTTTATATCTTCTAATTCATCAGCCGTTCTATTATCCTGCCAAGAAATTGTCTTTAACACATTTTCATCTTTATCAATAAATATTGACGTTGTTCTTTGTGTCGATAACGAAATTGCAACAATATCTTTTGCATCTATTGAGGCATCTGCAATGGCTTCCCTGCAGGTTTCAAAAGTTTTATTTTTTACAAGCACTATGTCTTGTTCTACCCAGTTTGGCTTTGGGTATTCACAAGGATATTCTCTATAAGCACTCCCAATGATATTCCCACTTAAATCCAGTATCATTGTTTTTGCTCCGGTTGTTCCAACATCTATGCCGCATAAATATTTTGCCATTTAGTATCCCTCACTTAAATTCAATTATCATTTTAATTATTTCATTAATATTTTCCACATGATACTCTAATGCATCTGAAAGGTTTTCAAAACTTTGCGTATGTGATATTATTGGTTTTACATCTATATTTTTTGATTCTATTGCCCTAATTGCTTTCAAA
Organism: uncultured Christensenellaceae bacterium; assembly: GCA_964371185.1. Lineage (GTDB taxonomy): Bacteria > Bacillota > Clostridia > Christensenellales > Christensenellaceae > CAYJNC01. Next base: position 561 of record CAYJNC010000198.1, on the reverse strand, counting down.
TATATGTTTTCGTATCTAAAGCACGTCCTAATTTGAGCCTCTTTCCATATCAATTTGCCTAAGTCAAGCGATACATTCATGTCTGATCCTAAGCCAACCAAAACGATTTTTCCACCCGTTTTTACAACATCAACAGTCTGTTTAATCGGCATTTCTGCACCCGTCATTTCAAACACACAATCTACACCTCTGCCAAACGTCAGTTCATGTATTTTTTTAATAACATCTACTTCTTTTGAATCGAAAACGTCTGTTGCGCCTAAAGCCTTAGCTTTCTCAAGCCTATCAGGAATCACATCGCACATATAGATTTGCGAAACACCTCTGCTTCTAAGCGCTAATAATGTCATCAAACCAATACAGCCGCACCCAAAAACAAATGCCGTCTCTCCGATATTCGCATCTGCTATTTGCGCCGCATTCAAGCCAACTGCTAACGGCTCTATTAAAGCTCCTTCGGCATAAGAAATACTATCCGGCAATTTATATACCCACTTTGATGGGTATGCAATATATTCGCAAAATGCTCCATCAACAGGCGGAGTTGCCAGAAAACTCATA
>CAYJNC010000197.1:0-3917 GCA_964371185.1 uncultured Christensenellaceae bacterium | reverse complement strand
TAAATTCCGTGTCATAATGCTCTTTATGCGAAATTTCAAATGCAAACAAACTGTCTGTCGCACCTGCTTTTTTCATTGCATCCACAACTTTTTCTGCCTTAATTATACCGTTTTCGTTGCATTCTTTCGTGAACGGAGAGTGGTTAGATTTGTTAAGCACAGTTTGTTGCAAATGCACCATCGGAGACAAATGCCCTAACTTTTCAATCCACGGGTATGGGTCTCTCTCGTCCGGATGAGGCGCATGGCCTACGTCTAAACACACTTTTAACGGTACGCCGGAATGCGCATTTACCCTATCCATTATTTCAACACATTCACCGACCGTTGTTCCCATTTCTCTCGGCACACTCATTGGCTCAAACATAAGCTCGGTAAAGCCGATTTCTTTTGCATAAAACGAAAGTTCTTGCCAGCCGGCCACGCCCATGTCCATAATTTGCTCTCTTTTGTTCGGGTCGTCGTAATCGGCAAAAGACATGATACCAAAATGGCTTCCACCTCTTGTACATCCGAGTTTTGCCATCATTATGAAAAATTTCTTGTAGAACTCAAGATAATACCTCCGCATTTCATGATCGAAATGAAACAACAATGGGGTGCGTGTTAACGCAGAAGTAAAACACGCATCTATTTTAATGTCGTATTTATCTATGGCATTTTTTGTTCGTTCTAAAAGTTTTTCTAAATAATCGTCCGGCCACGCAGGGTTAATTATGTCTGCTATCATAGAGACATAAGAAAGGCCTAAGTCTTCCCGAACTATTTTTGCCCAAACCTCCGGTTCTTCGTATCTGTTTCGTGCAAATCCTAAATCTATCCCCAGCTTAAACGCCATAATAATTCTCCTCCATATAGGTCAACATTTTATGCTATAATTATACTATGGTTGTTCATTCATGTACAGTATGGCGAAAATGTTTCGAGTTTTGCACAATATCTTGCATTAATGAGCACAAACAAACACAAACGGAAAGGGTGTGTCTATATGTTTTCAGACGAAAGAAGGCAAAAGATAATTGAATTGTTAAAAGAAAGCGGTTATGTGCAGGTTGCTGATTTGGCAAAACATTTTATAATAAGCGAAGCCACCATCAGGAGAGATTTAGAACATCTGAAAAAGGCGGGCTTGGCCCGACGAACTTATGGCGGTGCGGCAATAATAGAAGGAATAAATTCGGAAATTCCGCTTACGGTAAGAGAAGAAGAACGTGTAAAAGAAAAAGAAATAATCGCACTTTTAGGTGCTCGGTTGATAAAAGAGGGAGACGTATTGGTTGTTGATTCTTCCTCCACTTGCGCTAAGCTTATCCCCCATTTGCACGCTAAGAAACCGGCAACGGTCATAACAAACAATCCTAAGACCGCAATAGACCTGTCTAAAAACAACCATATAAAAGTATATTGCACGGGTGGACATCTCAGAAACTCTTCTCTTTCATTCATAGGCGAATCGGCAAGGCATATGGTTAGTTCTTTTATGGTAGATTGGCTGTTTTTTTCTTGTCGGGGCGCATCTTTTACCGCCGGCCTGACAGATCCGAGTGAAGAAGAGGCAGAATTAAAGCGCACAATGCTTGCAAACGCAAAAAAAAGGGTTGTGCTGTTAGACTCTAAAAAATTTGACAGAAACGGCTTCGCACGCATTTGCGATTTTACATCTATCGATTACCTAATAACCGATGAAAAACCAAAAAAAGAATGGCGTAAATTTTTAGAGAAGCATAACATACTTGTCATTTATCCCCAAAAATAAATTCCGTCCGATTTTTGACTTTTAACTTTTTATGAACAACGTTGTTTGAGGTTTACTCGTTTGCTATAAGGTTATAAATAACTATAAAACATAGCAAAAAGGCGGTAAATTTATGAAAAAATTATTAATAATACTATCAAGCGTTTTGTTCCTTTCAGCTTGCAGTACACAACCACCGGCAGAGGCACAACCTTCTGTCGTTGCGGAAGAAGAAAAAATTGCCGAATACAGAGAAATAAGCGGCGAAGAAGCGGCCGAGATGATGACCGGTGATGTAATTATTTTAGACGTTCGCACACAAGAAGAGTTCGATGAAGGACACATAGAAAATGCAATTTTGTTGCCGCACGATCAAATAAAAGAGTTGGCTCCGGAATTGTTGCCCGACAAAGACGCTACAATTTTAGTTTATTGCAGAACCGGAGGACGAAGTAACTCGGCATCAAATGCCCTTGTAGAGTTGGGTTACACCGGCGTTTATGATTTTGGCGGCATAACAACAGATTGGGAAGGCGAAGTTGTAACTTCTTAACCGATAATATTAATCCCTCTAAAAAAATTTTAGAGGGATTTTTTATGGTTTTCGCCTATTTAATAATATATTTATCAAAATTCGCTAGTTAATACGCTCACACAATTTTAAACAACCGAAAACTGCGTGCAGACCTTTCGACACCATAATATTTTGTTAAAAGCGGCGAGTTTTTGTGCAAAACCCACCACCCGTTTATCTATAATATAATATCAAGTATTTGCGACAAACTCTTCTTTCCGAAATGTACGATTTCGTCGTCTATCACCATGCAAGGAACACTCATCACCTTGTATTTTTCTTTTAGATCGCCAAAATGAGCAATATCAAACACGCTCGCCTCAACATTTTTATTCATGCTTGCAATTTTCCCAACACCCATAACAACTTCGGGGCACATTGTGCAAGAAAGTGAAATCAAAACCTTAATATCAATTTTCTTGTCTATGCCTAAAATACGTTGCTCGTCTTCATTTGCTATTTCCTTGCCCGGGCCGGCAACGTTGTATAGGGCGATGACAAAAGAATTAAACTCATGTCCACCCGGCATGGCATGAAACTTTATTCCACTGCTTTGCCCGTCTGCACGAAGCAATTCTAAATAAGGAGTAAACGTTTCGCCTTGCGCATTCGTCTTCTTACAAGTAACCTTTTCGGAAATATTGCCAATTTCGCCAACAAAACCTTCCATCTCTCTTGCCAAATCGGAACCGTCCACAACCGCATTGATAACCACATTATTCTCAAATTTTTCAAACACAGATTCTAATTGTTCGATAACATCCGGGCTTAAAAATGCGTCATCGTTTTGTGGTGCGCTCGCTTTTTTCTCAACAGCTTTCTTTGGCTTGGTTTTTATTTCAAACGCAGGAATATTGAGATCCTTATGCAAAGAAGCAACATATTTTTCTGCCGAAGTTGCCGCAACCGCACCGTCCGACACGGCCGTCACCACCTGCCGCAACTCTTTTATGCAAACGTCTCCTGCCGCATACACACCATCTATATCGGTTTTTTGATTTTTATCTGTCACGATATACCCTTTTTGCGTGGCTACCTTTTCTTTTAACCAACCCGTATTTGGCACATAACCCGCAAACACAAACACGCCACAACCGTTTTCGTGTGTTTCTTCTTGCGTCTCTCCCGTTTGCCTATTTTTAATCACAACCTTATTCAGACCGTTTTCACCGCTGACACTTAGAACTTCGCTATTGAATCTTACGCTTATCTTAGGTTCGTCCGCAATTTGGTCTACCACCGTTTTTGCAACTTTAAATTCATCGCCCCGCACTATCATTTTGACTTCCGAGGCATATTTCGTTAGGAAAATTCCCTCTTCAATTGCCGCCAAACCGCCTCCCACCACATATACAGGCATATCCTGAAAAAATTCGCCGTCGCAAGTGGCACAATAGGCAACACCTCTGCCCCGAAACTCGTTTTCACCCTCGAAACCAATCTGTCTTGGGGAAGCGCCGGGTGCCAAAATTATTCCTAAGGTAGAAAACTCCCCGGCAGATGTTTTAACGGTTTTAATATCTGTGTCAAGGTCTAAATCCAACACCTCCGCACGTTTAAACTCTGCGCCGAAAGCCTCTGCCTGCTTTTGCATATTTGCAGTCAGCT
>CAYJNC010000196.1:0-3929 GCA_964371185.1 uncultured Christensenellaceae bacterium | reverse complement strand
TTTGCCGCTATTATTAGGTTATGTAGGCGATGGATTGCTCGAGGGCTGTGGTGTCGGAGGGGTTTTCCAGTCGCCTAGTGCCGAACAATTGTATCAGATCACGACTTGTGTAGACAGCGGAGCAGGTGTGCTTTACTTATACGGAAATTACAGCGGAGACGTAATGAACTTCGAGATGGCACAAGAAATGGCCGAAATGGAAGACATTAAAATTGCCCAGTTTGCGGCAGGCGACGATGTGGCGTCTTCGGAAATCATAGAAAAACGCAGAGGTGTTGCGGGAATATTCTTCTTATACAAAGTGGCGGGTGCGGCTGCCGAAGACATGTTGTCTTTAGAAGAAGTTTTGCGCCTGACAAAAAAAGCGGCGGATAATACTCGGTCTATGGGTGTTGCATTGTCGCCTTGCACCATTCCCGAAATAGGCAAACCTACCTTCGAGTTAGAAGAAGGAATGATGGAAATTGGCATGGGTATTCATGGAGAAAAGGGAATCAGCAAAGTGGAAACCAAGCCGGTTGACGAAGTTGTTGAAGAAATTGTAAATGCAATATTTGCAGACATGCCATGCGAAAAAGGCAGTGAAATTGCAGTTTTGGTGAATGGTTTGGGCGCTACACCGGCAGAAGAATTATATATCGTTTATCGTAAGGTTTCAAAAATGGTAGAGGAAAAAGGCATAACAATTAGTTTTAATTTTATCGGTGAGTTTGCTACTTCTATGGAAATGGCAGGCATGTCTGTTTCGGTGTTAAAACTCGACGAAGAGCTAAAAAAATATGTGGGAATGCCTTGCAATACCCCATTCTTCAAGAAACTGTAAGGAGATAGATATGAATTTTACAAGACAAAATGCAATAGATTTTATAAGCTGTGCAAACGACCAAATACAAGAAAGTAAGCAAAGGTTAGAAAATCTTGATTCCTTATTGGGCGACGGAGACTTAGGCCTTACCATGACAAAAGGTTTTTTGGCGGCATACGAATTTATTTCAAGCAGTGACGAGGCAGACATAGGAAAGCTGGTTATGAAGACGGGCATGGCTTTTTCAAAGGCGGTTCCCTCAACTATGGGTACGCTTATGGCTTCTGCGCTTATGAAGGCGGGCAAGTCGGCCGTGGGAAACAGTGAACTCAATTCCGAGCAATTTTGCGAATTTATAAAGGCCATTTGCACGGGAGTCATGGAAAGAGGCCATTGTGAGCCAAACAGTTGCACAATAGTAGACGCATTGTATCCGGCCGCTCAATCGGTGGAAAATTCTGCGGGGGAAGACATAAAAACTATTGCAATAAAAGCCTATGAGGCTGCAAACTTGGGCATGGAAAGCACAAAGGACATGGAGCCCACAACAGGTAAGGCGCTTTATCATAAGGCAGATGCGGTAGGGGTAGAAGACCCGGGCAGTGTTGTCGGCATGTTATTGTTTAAAGGGTTAAGCGAAAGTTTAAAATAGGCAGTTTATTTGCAAAAAATATTGAATAGAAATAGGGCTATCAATTTATATTGAGGCTCTATTTTTTTTCAAAACTTGTATAAAAAGATAAAAAAAAGAGAAAAGTTAGATTATATACTAATTGGTTTGATAGTAAAACAAATTAACATTACGGCAGACAATTAACATGTTAATGCGGTAAATTATGTAAAATTAATATAAAAATCGTGAAAAAAATGCTTTACATTTATTTGCTGTGGTGATATTATCGTGGTAACAATTAATGGTGGCTGAATGTGAAAAACTCAATAATTATTACATACTTATGTGCTTATAATGTTGCGAGAATGTTTTGCTAATGATTAAATTGATGTGATGCTTCATGTGTTATATGGGGAAAGATAGTTTTGGTTTTGGTTCTTGGAGGTAAAAGGGTTATGAAAAGATTATTTGTGTTTGTTATGGTAGTTTGTTTAACTATGGCTTTATTGCCGTTAAATATTGTATCGGCGTCGGACGAAGAGCAAAAAGAGGTAATTAAAGTTGGATATTATGAGAGTTATTCTGATTTAATCACAGATTTAGATAGCAAAATTAATAAAGGCTATGGGTACGATTTATTTAAAAAGCTGGAAGAATACAGCAGGTTCGAGTTTGAATTTATACCGATAGAAGGTAGCATAATAGATGCTGTTAACGATGGAATAATAGACATTGCCGGTTTTAACACTAAGACGGAAGAAAGGGCACAAAGGGCGTTATATTCAGATACTCAATTCAGCAAAACATATATTTCACTTATGACAGACGACATGAGCGTAATGTATAACGATCCAAAAAGTATAGACGGTAAGACGGTTGCCACAACCGAAGGCAATATTGCAAACGAAAAATTAGTGAATTATTGCAATGCGAATAATATCTCTGTCGAATTTGTGTATGGTGAAACTTCTGATTATACAGAGTTAGAAGCAGACTTCTACATAACATTTTCCGAAGATAAAAATGCAATCTTTAGGAATAATGTTTTGAATTTGGGTATCTACAACCTGTTTTTGGTTACAAGTTTTGAAAATGAAGAACTGATGAACGAAATAGACAGAGATTTTATGGGTATGGTTGCTTCCGAAGGGAATTTCTTTTTGGAATTAGAGCAAAAATATTTGGCGTCTAATGTTGAAGTAAACCACAGGTCGCTAACACAACACGAGGTAGAAGTATTAAACCAACGGCCGTTAGAAGTTGGGTACGTAAGCCACTATCAACCAATTTCATTCACAGACGAAAATGGCGAGCCGGCCGGTGCCATGATAGATGCATTAGAAATGTATAGGGATATGTACGGATTTGAAGTGAATTATCATCCGTTCAGCATGGACGACGATCCGCAAGAATATCAGGATTATGACATGCTGGTAACTCTATATGGAGACGATGAAAGTGTTGGGGCAAACTATGTTGAGACAGAATCTTATTATACTTTGCCTATGTTTGCTATGGTGCGTACAGATATATATGAGCAGAGTGAAACACGCAGAGAGATTATTGAAAATTCTAAAAGAATCGGAATGCTCAGTTATTATTCTCTAAACTCATCCTCGTTTCCGCAGAATTTTCCCAATAATCAAATAACAATATACCATGATTGGCATGAATTATTGGATGATTTTGCAAAAGGCAAAGTAGATGCGGTAATTTGTACGGAAAGCGCAATAACTTATGCCGAGCTATATCTTGATAACGACAATAGTATTTCTATTGAAACAGACATAAATTTGCCGATGACATTTTTTGTATCTAAAAATATTTCTGATGAATATATTCCTATAATAAATGTAATGTCTGATAATATTACCGAAAACGAATACAGAAATTTAATAAACAGGAATGGTAACTTGTATTTGCCGGAACAGAATCTACAAGATTTTTTGGAGCAATATTGGTATTTAATTGTAATAGTCATTACCGCTGTTGTAATATTATTTTATTCATATGCGTATAAGCAACAAAAAGATAAACGCAAAGACATAGAAATTGCATATAACACAGACTCTCGTACAGGGCTTATGGCAATGCACAAATTCAGGGACGAGATGGAGAAAATAATAAAAAAAGCGACGTCTAAAGAATACGAGTTGATATCCCTTGACATGGACATGTTCAGAACTATAAACACGCATTACAGTCAAGAAAAAGGCACAAAGGTTATTCGCGCCATTGCAGATGCACTAAAGAATACTTTTTCCGATACTCAAACACTTATTGCAAGGCGGACTGCCGAACAATTTTTAGTGCTCAGAAAAACAGGCAACAGGGGAGCATTAGAAGACATTTACCAAGAAGAGATTTTGCCGGCAATAAGAAAAGTGCTTGGAGAAAAGTATAGTATTGCCATGTCGTTTGGATATGTTGTCATAAACGGTGACAACGACTCTATAACAGACATAATCGGCCATGCAGACGATGCACGAGAACTTGGAAAGAATACACATC
>CAYJNC010000195.1:0-3968 GCA_964371185.1 uncultured Christensenellaceae bacterium | reverse complement strand
TATAGTTTTCGCCCAAATTAAGCTGTGTCAAACTGCCGGTATATGGTGGCAAAGTCGGTTCCGGCGTCGGCTCGGGTGTGGGCTCTACCGTTGGCAAGGGCGCTTGCGCCGACGTTGCCATAATGTCTTCCGATGAAGACGAAAATGTTTGAGGCTTATGCATATCCGCCTCTGTCGCTTCCGCAAGAGTAGAACAGGCAATAAAAGTAAGCATAGAGACTATTAAAGCTACGGTTATAACGACCTTTTTTATCATATAATATCTTTCCTTCGTTGTATAAATAATTTGCATAAGATGCAACAGTTATTCCAAATAACTATCTAAATTATTATACTCTCTTAATAAAACAATATCAATTACTTTTTATATAATAATTCAGTAAAAAAACAGTTTTATATCATAATTTGAAAAATATTTTCCCTTATGATATTATAAAATCAATATGGATAACAAAACAACAAATTATGAATACAAGGCAAGTTGGATATCTTGTCCTTTAAATAACGATATAACTCACCCGGTAGACGTTTTTTTCGTGTACCCAACCGTTTATTTTCATCCGAACAAAAATAAAAACCACAACATGAGTGTCAAAAGCCCCATTTTTCGCCCGTTGGCACGTTTTTCGTCTTGGTGGCATAACAGACCGTTTGCACACAGTTGCAATGTTTTTGCCCCGTTTTATCGGCAGGCGGGAATGGAAATTCTTAATATGCCAAAAGACAAGTTTTTAAAGTATTCAAGAATCGCCTATTCAGACATTCGTGAAGCCTTTTTATTCTATATGAAGCATTTAAACAACGGACGGCCGTTTATTTTAGCCGGGCACAGCCAAGGGAGCGAAATGTTGCTTGGCTTGTTGATGAGAGAGTTTTCAAAAAATGAATACGCCAAACAATTTATTGCCGCATATTTAATTGGTTTTTCCGTCACCAGGGACGATTTCATAATACATCCCCACCTAAAAATAGCAAAATCCGAGGATGATTTAGGCTGTATTATTACCTATAATACCTCTGCAAAAGGTTTACCGTTGATGAGAGTGGTGCGCAAGGGTGCAATTTGCGTGAATCCGCTGAATTTTAAATTAACCGAAGAATATGCAAGTAAAGAAGAAAACTTAGGCTCGGTTTTTTTCACATTCGGCAAACGTAAACTACAGAAAAAACATTTCACCGGTGCTTACGTAGACAAAAAACAAGGTGTCGTTATAATAGACGACGATGCCCTATACGAACTTATGCACATAAAAATCAAGTTTTTAAACAAACTCCTTATGCACCGTCAGTCTCTTCACACCCTCGACATTGCACTGTTTCACAACAATATACAAAAAAATATTGACGTTCGCATAGATTCACACTTTAAAAAACACGGCAGGCATAACAATTTATAAGTTGACAGCTAAAAAAGCACATATTACAATTTAATTATAATTTTAATAGAGGTAATTCCCTATGTTCACGATAGACAAAAATTCAAAAACGCCGATATACTTGCAGATAACATTATGGATAAAATCGCAAATTTTAACTGCAAATATTTTGCCGCATACTCCGTTAGCGTCGGTTCGGTCATTTGCAAAAGAACTTAAAATAAACCCAAACACCGTGCAAAAAGCCTATGCCGTTTTAAAAGAAGAGAATTTCATTTATTCGGTTGCGGGCAAAGGCGATTTCGTTTCCGACAATACCCACAAATTAAAGGAACTCAACAAGATAGAAGTAACAAAAAAGCTTGTTCTCATCGCAAAAGAGGCGAAGGCTTGCGGAATGTGGATAGACGAAGTAATTTTGATAATAGACAACGCATTTTCCCAAAAATAGCCATATTTTTACACATGAAAAAAATATGGTTATTGCAGATAAAATATATAGATTTTTCATTTTTTTAGGAGTATAATTAAAACGATAAGGGTGAATATGTTTTGTATTATATTATATTTTGGGAAAGATTGGTTTTATGATAACAAATAAATTTGCATCAATTAAAAGAAGAATACGCTTTTTTATAATAATATTAATAGCACTAATGACAGTAGTTTCAATCGTTACCATCCTTAATGCTGCCGGGTTGCAAGATGTTCTTACCGATAAAACTTCACGTTATATTAACGACGTTTCGTATCAGGTTTCTTTATTGGTCGATACTCGATTCAATAAAATTCTGAGCGATCTTTCTATCGTTGCCGAAAGCATAGACCCCTCAGAAGAAGAAAACCTCATCAACGCAAATTTAGAACAAAAGAAAAATACTATAGATTTTGAATTGCTGGCTTTTTATGATGTCGACGGACACTTCTACCAAACAGAAGGCGAAGACGTCAGCAACTTAAATACAAGTTCTATCGAGTCGGCTTTATCCGGTAAGACGAGCATTGCTCAAATTACCGGTACTCAATACATAATATACACGACTCCCGTGTATGACGGGCGAAACATTATCGGTGTTGTATTTGGCATAAAAGACTTGACTGAAATGCAAGAAATATTAGATACCGGAAGTTTTGAAGGATACGGAAGTTCTGTTATTCTTGACCAAAACGGCGACATAGTCTTAATACCCGCATATGCCGAATTTTCAGACGGTCTATCGTTTGAATTTGCAAGTGCGGAATCGGACGAGTGGGCAATTCAGATGATGGCAGATTTAAAGAACGGAGCCTTCGGAGAAATAAATTTAACTCGTGCAGACGGAACCGGCATCATCGGAAGCTATTATCCTTTGTCTCACAACAATTGGTTTGTGTTCACAATGGTGCCTTCAGACATAATATCGCAAGACACAGATGCATTTGCACAAAGTACTTTCACCGTTACCTTCGTCATGATCGGCCTTTTTACAGCCATTCTTTTTGCCATCATGTATATGCAACGTGAAAACCAAAAAAGCCTCGAGGAGATGGTTTTCGTTGACCCTGTCACTGCCGGTCCGAGTGGAATCCGCTTTAGATTAGACGCCCGTAAATTAATAGATGAAAAACCATTATCTACCTACATTATGGTTGCTATGGACATACATAATTTTAAATTAATAAACGATTTTGCCGGCATAGAACAAGGCGACAGGACATTAAAATACATCTACAAAGTGTTAAAAAGAAGTATTTCTAAGTCTGAATGTGTTGCGCGTAGCTCTGCCGACATCTTTTATTTGTTAATCAAAATTTTGCCGGAAGATAAATTAATCGGCCGGATAGAATCTATAATCGCTGACATCAACAGTTTTAATAAAGACAAAAAAGACCCTTATTATCTTGCGTTCCGCAGTGGGTTTTATGTTGTTTCCGATTCCAATGTAGACATTATCACCATGCAAGATCACGCAAATGCAGCCAGAAAAAACATCACAACTTCCGGTTTTGCATTTTATGATGACGCAATGCGGACAAAATCTATGGAAGAAAAAATTATTTCGGACAGCATGGAAATTGCACTTGAAAACAACGAATTTGTTATGTACCTACAACCTAAGGTTCAATTGCCCAACTTAAACGTACACGGCGCAGAGGCTTTGGTTCGATGGTTGCACCCTAAAAAAGGCCTTATACCGCCATTTGAATTTATCCCCATTTTTGAAAAGAGTGGATTTATTCGCAGGGTAGACTTATATATATTTGAGCAGGCTTGCAAAGCATTGAGACAATGGCAAGACGAAGACAAAGAATTGCTTACAATTTCTGTTAATATGTCTCGTCAACATTTGAAATCTAAAAATTTCTTAGAGGATTTCTTAAATGTTTGGCGCAAATATGATATTCCGGCACATTTTATAGAGCTTGAGTTTACCGAAACCATAATGTTTTCGGACGACGAATTGTTAATAGACGCAAGAGAAGCGGTAGACGCCATACACGCGGCCGGTTTTAAATGCTCTATCGATGACTTCGGCTGGGGATATTCTTCTTTAAGCACGCTTAAAAACCTTTCCGTAGATACACTTAAAATAGATGGAAGATTTTTCCGCA
>CAYJNC010000194.1:0-4030 GCA_964371185.1 uncultured Christensenellaceae bacterium | reverse complement strand
AAAAGGAGATTAATATATATGTATAGCGAAAAAGTTATGGATCATTTCCAAAATCCGAGAAATGTAAAAGAAATAGAGGGTGCTCCCGTAGGCACGGTTGGCAATGCAAAATGTGGCGACATCATGCGAGTATATTTAGACATAGACGATAATGGCGTTATCACCGATGCGGGTTTTAAAACTTTTGGGTGTGGTGCGGCTGTTGCGACCAGCAGTATGGCTACCGAAATGGTTAAAGGTAAAACCATAAACGAAGCCATGAAAATAACAAACAAGGCAGTTACAGAAGCATTAGACGGCCTTCCTCAAGAAAAAGTGCATTGTTCGGTACTTGCAGAACAAGCCATTCAGGCGGCATTGTGGGACTATGCAGAAAAAAAAGGCATCACCATAGAAGGATTAAGCAAACCGGCCTCGGACATTGGCGAACATGACGAGGAAGAAGAAGACTATTAAAACTAAATTAATTATTAAAAAAGAGTCGGAATGCTTAGCGTTCCGACTTGTTTTGAATATATTAAAAGGAGCATAAATGGAAGAATTTTCACGAACCGAATTACTTTTGGGCAAAGATGCCATGAAAAAACTAAATAACGCAAAAATTGCGGTTTTCGGAGTGGGCGGTGTTGGCTCTTACACTGTTGAGGCCTTAGCCAGAAGCGGCATAGGGCATTTTACCTTGTTTGATGCAGATACTGTTAGTGTAAGCAACATAAATCGGCAAATAATAGCCACTCAACAAACAATCGGAAGAAGAAAGGTAGAGGTAGCAAAAGAGAGAATACTACTTATAAATCCAACTGCCGAAATAGAAATTCATTCGGTTTTTTACCTGCCTGAAAATGCCATGCACTACGATTTAAGCAAATATACATACATAGTTGACGCCATAGACACAATAACGGCAAAAATAGAGCTTATCTCACGTGCAAGCACGTTAAGCATACCAATAATTAGCAGTATGGGTGCAGGCAACAAATTAAACCCTTGCGGTTTTATGGTGGAAGATATATATAAAACTTCTGCTTGTCCATTGGCAAGAGTAATGAGAAGAGAGCTTAAAAAAAGAGGCGTAGAAAGCCTAAAGACAGTTTATTCAAAAGAAATACCCATAGAACCGAGGACGAATCTAACCGAAGACAAAAGAACACCCGGCAGTGTAGCCTTCGTCCCGTCTGTTGTTGGGCTAATAATAGCCGGAGAAGTAATAAAAGACATTATCGCTTAAGGCTATCAAACATATTTATCTAAAAAATTATCAACCGCTGACCAATATTTATCCGGAGAAACTTCAACAGAGGTGCAATGTCCGCCACCTTCAACCTCAAGTTTCTCTTTTTTGCAAGTAGCGGCGGAATAGTTTTCTTCTAACATAAAAAACGGCACAAAGGCATCTTTAGTTCCATGTATAAATAACGTAGGAGTCGACGATTTTTTTAATTGTTCTATGCTCGACGCCTCTTTAAACGAGTACCCCGCCCTTCTTTTTGCCATGGCGTTAGCAACATGCAGAAAAGGAAAAGTAGGCAACGAAAAAACTTTTTTTAGTTGTATAGAAAATTCATTCCACACAGAGGTATAACCGGAGTCTTCTATTGCTGCAACCACATTTTTTGGCAACTCTTGACCCGTAGTCATCATCACCGTAGCTCCGCCCATGCTGAAACCGCCTAAAACGATTTTTGCGTTGTTTTCTCTTTTTATTATTAGGTCTATCCATTTTAACATGTCTTTAGAGTCTAACCAACCCATGCCCATGTAAACACCCTCGCTACGTCCGCACGCACGTAAATCGGGCAATAAACAGTTGTATCCCCTATCATGAAAATTTCTTGCAATTATGCCCAAGGCAAGCCCATCCGAAGAAAAACCATGTACGCCAACAAACCATTTATTAGACGACTCTTTAGCACGTAAAACTCGACCAAACAACAAAAGACCATCAAAAGAAGTTATTTCAACCTCTTCAAAGCTTTGCTCGCAAAGCCATTTGCGGTCTATATCTGTTTGGGTTCTGTCGGCCTCTTCTCTGTGTTCAGCATTTGCATCAAAGACTTTCGCTTTCTTAGCCTTCGCCTTAACCGCAACATTGAATACTTTATTTGAAATAAAATACACAACAAAAAATAGAATTATTAATATTCCTAAAATAACATATAAAAAAATCAAGTAAAATAACTCCTATAACTATTCTTAATTAATAGCACTTTCAAAGACTTCCCTAACCGCTTCAACCGTAGGAACCCCTTCGTGTATCTTTTTATCATCCACAAAAAAAGTTGGCACGTACCAATAATCATATCCTTCTGTTTTTTCGGGATATTTAGACTCTTCAATAAGTTCTATTTCAACTTCTTCATATTTAGAGTTCTCTTTTTTCAACATGTCAATCATTTTCAGTGCATTCTTACAATGAGGGCAATTATCGAGCATCATCATCTTAACAGGTTTAGCCATAACAATATCTCCTTTTTTTAATTTATAATATTAATATATCATAAAATTCGGGTATTTTAAATATGAAAATATACTCTGCTTTATGTTATAATATTAAACAAGTCAACAAGGAGGGTTATTATGAGTTACGCAGATAACATATTTATAGAAAATTGTAAGGATATATTAAAAAACGGTATATGGGATTTAGAAAGTGAAGTCAGACCGGAATGGGACGACGGCACAAAGGCTCACACCGTAAAGAGGTTCGGAATTGTAAACAGGTACGACCTTACAAAAGAATTTCCCGCAATCACTATTAGGAAAACAAATTTTAAAAACGCCTTAGACGAGTTACTATGGATTTGGCAAAAAAAGTCCAGTAATGTTTCTGACTTGTCAAGCCATATATGGGATTCATGGGCAGATGACGCCGGAACTATCGGCAAGGCCTACGGTTATCAATTGAGCGTTAAGCATAAGTACAAAGAGGGCGAATTTGACCAGGTAGACAGAATACTATATGACCTAAAACACAATCCGGCTTCAAGGAGGATTATATCTAACATATATAATCATCATGACCTTCACGAGATGAATTTATATCCTTGCGCTTACAGTGTTACATTTAACGTTACCGGAAATCGCTTAAATGCCATACTTAATCAACGTAGCCAAGACATGTTAACCGCCAACAACTGGAATGTTTGCCAATATGCGGCACTCGTGCATATGTTTGCTGCCGTCAGCGACCTCGTTGCCGGCGAACTCGTTCATGTAATTGCCGACGCACATATATACGACAGGCATATACCCATAGTCGAAGACATAATAACAAGAGAACCGAACGAAGCTCCAACGCTTGTTATAGACGAAAACATTCGTAATTTTTACGATTTTTCAGCAAACAGTTTGCAACTCGTTAACTATAATTTTCATGAGTTTAAAATCAAAATACCTGTAGCCATATAGGAGGATCTTTTATGAATCTTATTGTTGCCGTAGATAAAAATTGGGGAATAGGTAAAGACGGAGATTTGCTTTTTCATGTAAGCGAAGACATGAAACACTTTAAGAGCAAAACAACCGGCAAAGTTGTTGTTATGGGCAGAACAACTCTCAATTCTTTGCCCGGGCAAAAACCATTGCCAAACAGGGTAAACATTGTTTTATCTTCTACTCAAACCCAGTCGCCCCATGAAATCATTTTTTGCGATAGTATTAATAAAGTTTTTGAAAAAATAAAGGAATACCCTACCGATGATGTCTTCATTATTGGCGGTAGTACGCTATATAAACAGTTTTTAGATTACTGCGAATATGCCTACGTCACTAAGTTTGAAAAGGACGGTAATGCAGACACATCAATAGAAAATTTAGATAAAATGTCTGCTTGGAATGTTATCGAAAGATCTGAAACCAAAGTCTCGGACGGACTCGAATTTACATTCAATGTATATAAAAATTCATTTGTTAAAGAAATAGATATATTATAAAAATTCTTCGCATAGCTTTTTAAGATAACATATAACAAAAAACACCCGTTTGGGTGTTTTTTATTATAATTTTGTTGGAATCACAGCATTTATATGAT
>CAYJNC010000193.1:3263-4033 GCA_964371185.1 uncultured Christensenellaceae bacterium | reverse complement strand
GCAACATTTTTAGCCCGTATAGCCATCATAGAATAAGCAATTATCGTAACGTCCGAACCTTGCGTTCTGACTGCCGCTTTTCCAAACGGTACTGTGTAATTTTCGCCTTCGTCACCATCGGGAACTTCGCCTTTTAATTGATAACTTCTTTTATGTTCAAAGAAAATAACCGGGTTATCGTCACGAAGTGCACTTTTCATCATGCCTTTAACATCGTAGGGTTCAATGGGCGCTACCACTTTAAAACCGGGCACATGGTTAAACCATGCTTCAAAAGATTGCGAATGCTGTGCCGCCACACCGCCACCCGAACCAAAAGGCGCACGGATAACAAGTGGCATATTTACCTTGCCGCCAAACATATAGCGCATTTTTGCCGCCATGTTAACAAGTTGATCCATGCCTAAGGTTATCCAATCCGAATACAACACTTCCGCAACCGGCCTTAACCCTGTTGCCGCCGCACCCACGCACGCACCCACAAAACCGGGTTCGGAAATAGGTGTATCTATTACCCTGTCTTTTCCATATAAATTCATTAAGTCGAGCGTAATTCCAAACGGACCACCCCTAACGCCTATATCACACCCCATTATTATAATAGAAGGGTCTATTTTCATTTCTTCTTTAAATGCATCGTTTAATGCTTGTCTTACGGTTATAACTGCCATTTTTATATTCCTCCCGCCTTAATATATTATTTCGCCGTTTGCATAAATATCATCATACAATGTTGCTGCCGGCGGTTCTGTGCATACATTTTGTGCATA
>CAYJNC010000193.1:0-3253 GCA_964371185.1 uncultured Christensenellaceae bacterium | reverse complement strand
ACGTTTAATGGGCTCGTACTCCCAAAAAACATTGTCAGCTTCTAAATCTCTGTACCATTGATCATCGGCAACAAAATGGCCTAACAAACGAATAAAGCGTGCTTCAATAAGTGTTGGCCCACCGCCTGCACGGGCTTTTTCCACTGCTTTTTTAACGGCTTCATATACCTCGAACACATTGAAACCGTCTATCTGTACACCTTCAATTCCATAACCTATCGCACGTTTATATAAATCCGTTTCCTTTGCTACCCAGTCAATTTTTGTAGCAATTGCATATTGGTTATTTTCTATTAAAAATATTGCCGGCAAATCCCAAGCCGCCGCCATATTAAGAGATTCATGCCACACACCTTGGTTTGTTCCGCCATCACCGTGGAAACAAATTGTAACACGGTCATTTTTAAGAACTTTTGCCGAAAGCGCACTGCCAAGTGCAATGGGCATACCGCTACCAACAATACCGGTTGCTCCGAGCATTCCGATTTCTGTGTCGGCTATGTGCATAGAACCACCTTTGCCACGGTTTAACCCCTCAAATTTACCATGAAGTTCAGCCATCATCGCATGAACATCCGCACCTTTTGCTATTGTGTGTCCATGACCCCTATGGGTAGATGTAATAAAATCTTCTTTGTTTAAATTGGCACACGCACCAACCGCAATTGCCTCTGCTCCCACATATGAATGTGCAAGGCCGTAAATTTCATTTTTCATCCAAAGAGTTTTTACCTGCGAGTCAAACTCTCTGATCAGGTACATTTGATAAAAAAGATCTTTTTGCATCTCTTCAGACATACCTTCCGGCGCCTTAAGCTCTGTTAACGCCGGCAATGCCTCTTTAATAAAAGCCTGTGTTTTACTGTTCATAATAATTCCCTTCTGTTTTCATTAAAATTTGTTTGCTAATTGGCAATGCTTTAGCCAAACGAATTAATCAGTTCTTTTGTTACTTTGTTTTTTTGTTGCTTTGCTCTTTTGTTGCTTTGTTTTTTTGTTGCTTTGTTCTCTTATTACCGTGTTTTTTCGTAAATGAACTTCCTTTTATTTATCACGTCTCCTAAAAAGTTAGTTTATCGTTAAACTAACTTTAACAAGTTTTTGTCCTTTTGTCAATACTTTATCTTATTGTTTTAATAAATAATACGTATATTCTTATTTTTTTATATAGCCCTGCTGTCTAACCAAGTTTATTTTAGTGTATTTTAGTATAATTATTAGAACTATAAACCTTTTAGCCTTTTAAGGAAAAAGATTTATAGTTCTTTTTTAAATTCTTTATTTTTTTCAAGCCCCATTCTGTTTTGTGCCAGTGGCATAAAACAGCCATCAGTGTTAAATTTTCGGCTACAACCTGCCCAAGCAAAGCAATTGCAACTGTTCCATATAATACAAGAAGTTATCGAAGCTAACATCCGGCGGAACAGAGTGATCTAACCACGGAATATAGCCACCGCCTTCTACTAACGGTGCAACTCTCTTGATTTCATCGTCTATCTCTTTGCCACCATTGATGAGCGCACGTTTATCTATTCCGCCCATCATTAGCAATTCCTTACCGTACTCTTTCCTAAATGCGTTAACGTCCATTCCGCACTGCACTTCAAACGGTAAAATACCGTTGACTCCGGCTTCTAACCACAACGGAACAAGTTTTTCTACATCGCCGTCGCTATCTACAAAAATTAAATCTACACCTTTGCTTCTTAATAAATCTGTTATTTTTTTGTACCTCGGAACCAAATATTTTTTAAACATTTCGGGAGATAACAAAGGCCCGTTTTTGTAGCACATATCTTCCCAGAACACGAAATAGTCGAAATCTGTGTATTCATATATTTTATTTATTATTCGTGTCATACAATGAACTTTTTGGTCTAACACTTCTTCTACAAAGCTTATATCATCGTAAAACAAACAAGATAAATCTTCTAAACCGAATAAATTTCTTAACGGTCCGAAAAAACCGCCTTCTCTGTCTGCCCACATACGCAAGGGTATTTGCCGTTGTTTCCACATTTTGCACTTTTGCTCCCAATTTTTTGGAAAACGTTGCTCAAAATTAAGTTCCCATCTGTATAAATTTTTTTCGAAATCTTTTCTGCTCTTTATGGGAAAATCAAGCCAATGAGGCATTGACGTTTCCCTGCCCACTTTAAGCTCTCTCATCACAATTCCTTCATGATTCCTGAAGGTAACGGTGTTTTCATCTTCTCCTAATTGTTCGTACTCAAACCCGGGCGAAAAGCCGTAGTATATTCCCACTTCATCTTGTCTGTCGCAACCGAAATAATCCCAAAACCTAAGCTCGCCGGCAGCTCCGTGCTCGCCGATTTGCTCGGTAAACATGTCTGTTAGGCCTTCTTTTTCCCATCTTGCCCACGTTGCCGCCCAAACATCAAGCGGTTGCCACATAGTAACCTTATCAACAGGTTTATACCTCAGTTGGTTTAAAAATCGCTCTCTTTCGGTTAGTGCTCTACTTGAAAATCCCATAAAATTCACCTCTGATAATTTAATTTTTTACCGCAAAATATTATTGGTTTATATTTAATTTTTCACAACACTGATTTTTTTAAAAAACGCATATTCGGAGGTATAGACACTTTTTTCGCCTATACCTCTTGAAATTTGCTTATACACATACTATTTGTTGTATACCCCATATTTGTACATCGCCGCTAACATGGCATCATAATTTTGTATGGGGATATCATTCATAACGCTGTGGTTGGTCGAAAGTACATATCTTCCGCCTACCATCAACTTTTCAAGATGTTCTTTTACTTCCGCATCAACCTCTTCGGGTGTTCCGAACGCAAGCGGCCCTGCAATGTCTATATTTCCGCTAATAGTTAGTTTATCGCCATATTTACTTTTGATTTCATAAATATCATTGCTATAAGGTTCTATCGGGTTAATGCAATCTATGCCCATTTCGAGTATAATATCTTCAAAAATATCGGTTACATTTCCGCAAGTATGGAACATTACGGGTACGCCTGCCTCTTTAGCCGGTTTAATAAGTTTTTTAACTCTCGGCAGCCATATTTCTTTAAACAGCACCGGGTCTAAGAATGTTCCCTGTTTAAACGCAATATCGTCGGCCAAGAATAAAAATGTAATTCCGGCATCAAGCGCTATGTCTATTGCGTGCAAATAAAAATCAACGCAAATATCAAGCAATTTTTCGGCAAATTCCCTGTTAGTATATATGCTTACTAAGAAATCATCAAAGCCACCCAAAAATTGA
>CAYJNC010000192.1:1415-4042 GCA_964371185.1 uncultured Christensenellaceae bacterium | reverse complement strand
CAACGGGTACGCAAGAAGTTGAAAATTCACTAACGCTCATGACATTCAACACAGGCTACGGCGGGTTGGGTGAAGATGCCGACTTTTTTTTAGATGGCGGTAAAGATGTTAACCCTGAAAATGAGGACATTGTTGCCGGGAACATGATGGGTATTGTTGATATACTTAGTGAAAACCCTGTCGATGTATATTTCCTGCAAGAAGTAGACATAGATTCAGATAGGTCTTTTAATATTGATCAAACTAAATATTATAGTGGGGTGCTGCAAAAGGAAGGTGCTTTTGCCTACAATTATAATTGCGAGTTTGTTCCGTTCCCTATTCCGATGATAGGTAAGGTCGAAAGCGGATTGCTGACCTTAAGCGATTTTAATATTACAGAGGCACAAAGAATTTCTTTGCCCGTACCATTTTCATGGCCGCTTAGGACTGCAAATTTAAAGCGTTGCTTAATCTTAGAACGTGTGCCTATCAGTGGTAGCGATGCGGAATTGGTGCTTATTAATTTGCATTTAGAGGCGTATGACGATGGCGAGGGTAAGAAGGCGCAGACGGAAATGCTGGCGCAAATTTTACAAGAGGAATATGAAAAGGGTAATTATGTAATAGCGGGTGGAGATTTCAACCAAATATTCCCCGATACTCCCGAGTATCCTGTTGCCGAGGTAGATAGCTGGCAGCCGGGATTGTTAGAACAAAGTATGTTACCCGAAGGCTTTAGCTTTGTAACAGACGGAAACGTGCCTACTTGCAGGTCGATTGCAGCCCCATATACAGGGGATTACGCAACAACTCAGGTTTATGTTATAGATGGCTTTATAGTTTCGCCAAATGTTGTTGTAGAAGACGTCACAACCTTAGACGAACGGTTTGAATTCTCCGACCATCAACCGATTATTATGGAAGTGACGCTTTCGGCCGAATGATAAAATTGTATATTTATTGCATAACAAGTGAAATTGCGTATAATTATTCTTTATGAAATTAGGTTAAATTCTTAGTTAAATAAAAAATATTCATAAACTATTCAAATTATACATAATAGTTATTCGCTTTATCCACATATTAATACACAAAATGTTTATAAAAGGGCGGTCACAATGAAAGTTATGCACATTTTTATACACTGCCTTTACAATTATACATTGACTAAAATTAAACAAGAAAATATGTTTATGAATATAAATACAATTAGTTGCAAATAAAAATCCGCGCGAATCTAAAAAACCAAGAGGCAGAAACTCCCCTTGGTTTTTATGTGTGAATGCAGTGAT
The DNA here is from genome assembly GCA_964371185.1 of uncultured Christensenellaceae bacterium. Lineage (GTDB taxonomy): Bacteria > Bacillota > Clostridia > Christensenellales > Christensenellaceae > CAYJNC01. The sequence continues at coordinate 2,768 of CAYJNC010000192.1, read as the reverse complement.
TATTTTTTGTCTGTCAGCAATTTATCTGCAACCAAGGCAATAAACTCACCGTTGGTCGGCTTGGAATTGTTTATGTAAACAGGATAACCAAAAATGGTATTCAGTTTTTCCAATTTGTTGCGTTGCCAAGTAACTTCAAGAGTATGGCGGATAGCAAGTTCAACTTTTGTTGAAGTTACATTGTATTTTTCGGCTATTTTAGGGTACATTAATTTCGTAATGCCGTAAATTGCAGAAGGGTCGTCTACCGCAATTTTAATAGACTCTCTTAAATATTGATAACCTTTTAAATGTGGAGGTATGCCAAGAGTCAGAAAAATTTCGGTAACTTTTTGCTCTAAACTTTTTTCATTTTTTGCAACGGGTTCTTCAATTGTTTCTATGTCACGCACATCACAAATTCGTCGATATACAATTTCGTTCTCGTAGGGTTTGATCATATAGTACTTAGCACCCATGTCAAAGGCCTTTTTAATAGCCGAATCATGAGCGATTGCAGATGTAACAATAACGTCGGGCTTGTTTTTAAAACGTATTTTATCTACATTTTCTAAAAATGCGTATCCGTCATAAGATGCCATAATCAAATCCAAAACTACCACGTCGATTTCTTTTTCTTCAAGTAGCAACCTCGCTTCTTGGACGGAAGGAACCCATTCTACATCGTGTACATCTTCTTTTAGTATCAGATGCTTTTTAAGCCGATCTGCTACTGTTTTGTCGTCTTCGACAATCAAAATATCCATGTTCTTCATTTTCTTCTCCCACTTTTAATTTTTTTCCCTTTTATTTGAATAAAATTTATGCCCATAATAGATATATATTCATATAGGTAAAAATATATTCCGTTTTTTAACTTTTCTTTATGTATTTTTTACGAAATTGACAATACTATTTTAATAAGAAAGGGTGTATAATATAGTAAGAAAATTATTTACCGGGGGGCATTGTCTTGTCTGCGATAATAAATAAAATTAGAAAAGCATCGGCGGCGCAAGTTTTAGCCGGCGGATTTGGAAGTATGATATTGTTGGGTGCTGTTTTATTGGCGCTGCCAATATCTTCTCAAAATGGGGAATCTATCGGGTTTCTTAATGCGTTGTTCACATCAACATCGGGAATTTGTGTTACGGGACTTTCAGTTTTTGATGCGGGAACAACTCTTTCACTTTTCGGACAAATCGTCTTGTTGATTCTTATTCAGCTAGGTGGAATTGGTTTCATGACGATGACATCACTTGTGTTTATGATAGCAAAAAAACGGCTGACCTTAAAAGATAGGATGGTAATTCGAGATTCACTGAATGAAAATCGGCTGTCGGGTGTGGTTCGTATGACACGTAGTGTTGTAAT
>CAYJNC010000192.1:0-1405 GCA_964371185.1 uncultured Christensenellaceae bacterium | reverse complement strand
TGTGCCGGAATATGGTGTGGGGCAGGGTGTTTATTATAGCATCTTTCATTCTATATCCTCTTTTTGCAATGCCGGTTTCGATGTTTTTGGACTGTCTAACAGCCTGATACCGTTTGTTTCCGATCCGTTGGTAAATTACGTAACTATGGCTCTTATTATTTTAGGCGGTCTGGGTTTCTTCGTAATAATAGAGTTGTTTAACAAGCTTACAAGAAGGCAGAAGGCAAAGCTTTCGCTTCATACACGTATTGTTTTAATAATATCGGGTGCGCTTATTTTAGCAGGCTTTTTGATATTTTTATTAGTAGAGTCAAACAACCCGAAAACGTTGGGTGCACCGGGTGTCTCTAATTCAGACAAGGCGTTGGCATCGTTATTTCAATCTGTTAGCACACGTACCGCCGGCTTTATGACAATAAATCAGGGAGACTTAATGCCGGCATCTAAAATTGCAACAAGCGCATTTATGTTTGTTGGTGCGAGCCCTGCGGGAACGGGCGGCGGAATCAAAACAACCACTACCGCACTACTGGTATTGTTCATAATATCTATATTAAAGGGCAAGGAAGATGTGGAAATTGCAAAACGCAGGATACACAAAGAGCTTGTTTTGCGTGCGATTGCAACTTTTGCGTTGGGATGCGCGGCGGTGTTTGTATTCTCTTCTATAATTGCGGTGGTAGAATACGGCTCGGTTAGCTTAGCAGATGTGATTTTTGAAACTACATCGGCGTTTGGTACCGTTGGTCTTTCTACGGGAATAACGGCAACGTTAAGCCCGATAAGCCATATAATACTAATAATTGCAATGTTTGGCGGCAGAATAGGAGTATTTACATTTACACTGGTTTTGGCGAAACGTTTGGCACGGCCAAAACTTAATATGCGCTACCCGGAAGATAAAATTATGATAGGTTAATTATTATGCAAGGAAGGTGAACTTTTATGAATAAACAATATATTGTTATTGGGCTTGGAAGGTTTGGGACAAGCCTTGCTAAAACATTGGCAGAACAAGGTTCGGATGTTTTGGTAATAGACGATAACGAGGAGAAAATTAATATTGCATCATCCTATGCCACACAGGCAATAGAGATGGATGCGACCGACGAACTTGCACTCAAGTCGATAGGCCTAAGAAATTTTGATGTCGCCTGCATTTGTATCGGAGAAATAGAGTCTAGCATTATGACGACGTTGTTGTGTAAAGAGCAGGGTGTAGAAGTTGTGATGGCAAAGGCGAGCAGTGAACGCCACGCAAAAGTATTGTACAAGATGGGTGCCGACAAGGTTGTTTTTCCGGAGTTAGACACGGGTGTGCGCACCGCACTTAGCCTTTTGTCTACAAATGTGATGGACTTCATAGAGCTTTCTCCCGATTTCGGCATAGCCGAATTTGAAATAA
>CAYJNC010000191.1:0-4058 GCA_964371185.1 uncultured Christensenellaceae bacterium | reverse complement strand
ATGTCTTCACGAATAAACACATTTATGTCGTTTGCAACACCGTCTTGTATGAAAGCCCCTCCATACGTCCTTGTCAAAACACCCACGTCTTCTAAAGCTTTCAGGTCGCGCCTGATTGTCTCTTCGGTCACCGTGAATTTTTTAGCCAACTCAGCAACCGTCACACTTTTCTTTTCGTAAACGATGTCTTTTATTTTATTTTTGCGGGCTAATGCAAGCATTGCATTCCCTCCTTTATTTAAAACTCAATGCCCCTGTAATTGTTAGGGTCAAGCCTGTTTAATGTATTTAGCATTTGCACCGTAGGCTTAGCCGTCGTCTTTAAGTTTTCTTTGCTTAGAGCAAAAGCCGTATTATCTTGTACTTCTTCAAACGACGAATTTGCATGGACACTTTCTAATGCTAATTTTCCGCCTTCGTATTTGAATACACAATAAGGTGTAACCACCCTGTAAATATTTCCTTTTGTCGTGACAAAATCAACCTTTTCAACAAATGTACGCTTGTCGTGCTTGGTCCTCCAGATTATAGTGCGCTTAGCAGTCGGAATTAAAACCGCCGAACCGGCGCCACCCGGCATTCTTACTTTTGGTTTTTTGTAGTCACCTATTACAGATGCGTTTACATTTCCATTGACATCAAACTGTATACCGCTCAAAAAAGCGACATCAAGCCTTCCTCTCATAGACAAATCAAAGACATCCATAAGTTGAAACGTGGCCATAGCATCGTCCATGAGTTCACGTCCTGCGCTTGTGTATGAAGATATGTTAACGTTTTCCGGGTCTACTCCTCCCGGGATATTCAAATGAACAGCATTCGGTGCGTGCATTTGCTTTGCAAGTAGCACCGCAAGGAGTGGCATGTGTGAGGATACACCATGAAACACGGTGTTTTCGTCTTCAATTAGCCTTGCCATTTCGCAAATCATCTGTTCTGCTACCGTATAGTCTTCCCTATATGCCATATTGCGAAAACCTCCCCCCTCTTTCGTCTGCCGCCTCATAAGATGAAAGCCACTTTTCAAGTTCGGCTTTTTCTTTAAGCGCTTTAAACTCTTCTATTCCACGTTCGTTTATGTCGTAGTTCGGCAAACAAGACCCGGGCGCCGCACCTTTTTCCACACAAACAACGGCGTCGGTTAAAAAGTGAGGGATTAAAACATTTTCACTCTTACGCACCAACTGAGATGTCGGAACAATTCGCTCTGCGCTTATAATTAAATGTTTTGTCGCCTTTGCCATAAGCACATCTTCAAAAACGGGAATGTCTATGTAAGCATTTCCCTTTTCGTCTGCCTCTTGCACATGGATAATTGCATAGTCGGGAACAAGTGCACGCACTACCGTAACCGTCTCGCCACTAAAAGGATCTGTTATTCTTGTAAAATAATCGTTTTGGTCTATAAGGTCGCTTATCGTCATGCCTTTTACCGGCATAAAACCAACCCCCGCCTGTGCGGCACGCAATGCAGAAATAACGGTGTAACAAGCGTGTTCATGCGCTATTACCTCGCCACTTTGCACCGCCATACGATAGTGATTTGCAAGCGAATATTTAGATTCATAACTGATAAACCCGGCGTGAACTTCACGAACACAACCCGCAAAGCACAACACGTCTACGTCCATAGCACCTGCCGTCTTAATCAAAGTCAAATTTTTTTTATTTTGTCTGGCTATCTCTCGCACTAAAGCCATTGGTGATCTATGCAAAACATTTCCACCTATTGCAACGGATGCACCATCGTGAATTTTTTTAATAGCCTCTTTTATCGTAGTTAGTTTGCTCATTTAATACCTCATTTGGCCGCATTACAAGCAATCTGAATAGCATCCCACACGCCTGCATATGGCGGTGAATATATCATGTCGGTCATGCCAAGTTGCTTGGTTGTCATGCCATTTGCAATCGCCACGGAAAAAACATCTGTCCTAAGCGCAGCACCTTCTTTACCTACCAACTGTGCACCTAATATCCTCATAGACGGCTTTTCGTAAACAAGCTTAATAACAAGTTTTTCTTGCCCGGGATAATAAGCAGGGTGGTTTCTTCCTTCGATGGTAACAGCACCTATCAAAAGCCCTTCCGCCATCGCTTCTTTCTCGCCGAGCCCTACTCTTCCGAGCTCTAATCCGCATACTTTCAATGCCGCACAACCTGTCATGCCGACAAACTCCTCGTTTGCACCGCAAATGTTAGAACCGGCTATCCTGCCGCATTTATTGGCACTTGTACCGAGTGGTAAAAACACATTTTTCTTCTTTACCAAATCATACACAAGGGCGCAATCACCGGAGGCATAAATATCGTTTATGCTTGTTCTTTGCTGTCTGTCTACTATTATCGCTCCGTTGTCTGCCAATTGCATACCTGTTTCCGCTAAAAATGCAGTGTTCGGACGAACGCCTACCGCCATAATAACAAGGTCGGCCGGGTACGTTTCTTTGTCTGTTATCACTTCGTTTATGCTCGAAAATCCGCCGAATTCTTTTACAGTCTCACCGGTTTTTACTTCAATACCGTTTGAAACAAGTTCTTCTTTTGCAATCTTAGCTATCTCGTCATCAAAAGTGGTAAGAATTCTTGGCGCACTTTCTATTAAAGTAACGTTAAGTTTAAGCGCCTTCATGCACTCCGCCACTTCAACTCCGATGTAACCGCCGCCCACAACCACAACATTTCTGATGCCGTATGACGCAACTTCTTCTTTTAGTATCAGGCCGTCTTCATATGTTTTCAAGACGTATAAACCCTTTTTGTCGCTGCCTTTAATCGGTGGACGAACAGCACCTGCACCGGTAGAAACCATTAGTTTGTCGTAAGTGTCTTTAATTAGCTCGCCTGTTTGCAAGTTCTTCACAGTAACAACCTTGTTTAATGCGTCTACCTTAATTACCTCATGGTGTAGGAAAGTGCGAATGCCTGCCTTTTCAAAGTCTTCTCTTGTTCTTGCTATCATTCTTGTGGGGTCATCGTTGTAACCACCGACAAAATAAGCAAGTCCGCAAGCACCGTAAGACAGATAACCGCCTTTTTCATATACCACTACATGGGCATCTTTGTTTATTCTTTTTATTTTAGAAGCGGCGGACATTCCTGCCGCCACTCCTCCGATTACAATTACTTTCACAATAACTCCTTACAGCTATTTGCCGATTTTTTCTAAAATTTCTCGAGTAATCTGTTCTATTAAGTTTTGCATCTCTACTTCTTGGCTAACCTCTTCTTGTTGTTGCACAGGTGAACTGTACACCGTTTTTGACGGGTCTCCACCGCACTGGCAACCACCTATAACCCCCGACGACGGTATTACGTCTTTGTCGTTGGTTGTGTTAATTGCACAAGAAGGTACTCCGCCACCTTTTATCCCCAAATTCTCGCGGATTTTTAACAGTGGCTGAACTTGGTCGCAGCTGAGCATATTTTGCTTCCCGATAATGTTGCCCGTGTACATCATTATCGTTGCATAATACTCAACCGCCTCTAAACGATAGAAGGCTTGCATAAGGCTGCCACCCCACGTTAGCGCTCCGTGGTTCGCCATTAATACGGCATTGTAATCTTTGCAAAAAGGTGCAATAGAGTCGGGAACTTCATGCGTGCCGGGTGTTGCATATTTTGCCACCGGAACACTGCCAAGCCCCATAAGCGCTTCTGTCAAAATGGGGGTATCAAGCCCTATTCCCGCAATTGCATAACAAGTCGCAACCGGCGGATGGGCATGTGTTACAGCCATAATGTCCGGGTTTTCCCTGTATGCCCTTATGTGCATTTTCACTTCGGAAGAAGGCACATAAGACGAATTAGAGAGCACCTCGCCATCAAGAGTCATCTTGACTATCATGTCGTCTGTCATGAACCCTTTTGAAACTCCTGTCGGAGTCGTAAGTATTACATCGTCTTCTATTTTACAGCTGATATTTCCGTCATTTGCAGCAACGAAACCCTTCATATACATTCGTCTGCCTATTTCAAGAATTTCTTGTTTTGCCTTAAATACCGATGGATAATCTGCCATGTTACACCTCTTATTTCTTAGCTTGTTCTGCTTTAGC
>CAYJNC010000190.1:0-4076 GCA_964371185.1 uncultured Christensenellaceae bacterium | reverse complement strand
TATTAGGTTACCATGCTTGTCGATTGTCCCCGTTTGGTAGGTTGCGGAGGTAATTGTGCCCTTGCTTAAGCTTTCGGTAATTAAAACATCGTTTATACTAACGCCTAAATGATTTAAAACAATCTCCCACGTAGTAACGGATTTTTGGTTTGCTATGTCATCAACCGTGTTTCCGCTTTTTTCAATCCACTCTTCTAAATAATCAACGCTCGTTTCACTTGTTGCCGCTTGCGAATTTTCCGCATCAAAAAGTATAGCCGAGTTACCTGCTGTTTTCTTTCCCGTAAGTGGGTTTGTTATGTTTAATATGTTAGTTTTATAAGTAATGATCTGTTCTCCCGATACGTCTTCAAAGGTATACGAAAGCAAATTGTTTTCAACTGTCGGTATCTTTTGTGAATCGTTTATTTTAAACGAATTTTCAACATATGTTCCGGCTGTCGATAGGTTATCTTTAATTGTGTAATTTAAAAGCGATAAATTAGTATCACCTTGTTTTTTGTTTACTTTAATTTGCCAAGTTATTGTGCCGTCGTTGTTATAAGTGCCTGTTTTTTCAAAAGTGTGCACAATTTCTTGTGCCAAAACATGAATGTAATACGATTTTTCAAGAATTTCAATGTCTATATTTTGCTCTGTGTCTCCGGTGGTAATTCCGCATAAATCAAGTTTTATAGAACATTGTCCGCTTACAGCTGTGTTTGTGCCATCGAATACGGCGTCTTCTCCGTCGAAAACGATTTGCGCCTGAATCAAGTTTACGCCGGCGGCGCTTGTTGTGTTGGTAAAATTAACCGTTCCTAATTTAGTTCCGCCTTGTGTTAAAAGCTCCATGCTGAGCGGATTAGTTAGAGTAATATACTTACTGTTTGCAATAGTGATAGTTGTTGTGTCACCCTTTAACACAGGATTGTTCGTAGGGTTTAATATGTCCTCGTTATCTCCTAAAACCGGAACATCAAACCCTATGGTTACCGAAACTCCGCTTGTTAGCGCTTCTTTATACTCTATGTTTGCGCCTTCCTGTACTTCGTTTTCTCCTACAAAAACACTCGATGTCACATTTTCTAAAATTACCTCCTTTGCGGCATATGTGGGCACAAAACCAAGGTGCAACAATAGCACTATGCCAACTGCCATAGATGTTACGCTTCTTACTACTTTTTTCATTTTTTTCCCCTTTAATTTAAATTTAATGATGTGAAAATTTAAATGTCGGATGAAGTGAAAGAGGTGACAAAAAAATGTGTAGTAGTAAGTCTATACAAATTGTCTATCCTCTTACAAAATATGGAATTTTTACCGTACCTTTGTAGAGTATAACACGTGAAATAAATGTATACAATAGTAAAATTTGTAAAATTTAAGAAAATCAAATTATAAATACATAAAAAAATTGCTGTTTTGGTTCCGTTTACAGCTTGATTAAAGGAAATTTCAAATATATTTACATGGGTATGTTTTCCAAAAAAACATATATCGTAAGTAAAATTTGTAAAATAATTCAAAAAAATTATTGCAATTTTGAGAAATTGTGATAATATTTGCATATACACTTTAATTAATCAGGCAAAAAAAACTAAATAAATACTTAGGAGGATTTTTATGTTACACGTAAATACACCTTTGAGCGAGAAGCAAATTGCAACACCTAATCTTGTTGTATACGAGGCAGATACAGCACTGCCAAAAAACATGCTTAACGAAAAGTCTGTGCCGGCAAATACGGCCTATAAGCTAATAAAAGACGAGCTTATAGACGAAGGTAATGCGAGGCAAAATTTAGCTACGTTTTGTCAGACCTATATGGAAGAGGAAGTCACAAGGTTGATGAGTGAAACATTGGATGTTAACGCGATAGACAAATCGGAATATCCTAAAATGACAGAAATAGAAAACAGATGTGTCAACATTATTGCTAATCTTTGGAATGCCAAAGAAGGTGAGGCTTTGGGAACTTCTACGGTAGGTTCTTCGGAGGCTTGTATGTTAGGCGGTTTGGCAATGAAGTTTTTGTGGAGAGATTTGGCAAAAAAAGCAGGCATTGATATTACGTTGAAGCAACCGAATTTGGTTATATCGACGGGTTACCAGGTTTGTTGGGAAAAATTTTGTGTCTATTGGGACATAGAAATGCGGACCGTGCCCTTAGACGAAGAACATATGAGTTTAAATACCGAAACGGTCATGGATTATGTGGACGAGTATACTATTGGAATTGTGGGAATATTGGGGATAACATATACGGGCAAATTTGACGACATAAAAAAATTAGACGAATTGGTGGAAGAATACAATAAAACGGCTAAAATTCCTGTCGGAATACGTGTAGACGGTGCATCGGGAGGCATGTTTGTTCCGTTTGTGAATCCCGAGCTAATATGGGATTTCAGGCTTAAAAATGTTCATTCCATTAACACCTCAGGCCATAAATATGGGCTTGTGTATCCGGGAATAGGCTGGATTTTGTGGAAAAACAAAGAGTATTTGCCCGAACGTCTAATTTTTTATGTAAACTATTTGGGTGGGGAAGAGCCGACGATGGCAATAAACTTCTCTCGGTCGGGCAGCCAAATAATCGGCCAATACTACATGTTTTTGCGGTTGGGTATGGAGGGTTTTAAGCTTGTTCAGTGCCACACCAAAGACGTGGGCGCCATAATACTTGATGCCATAAAAAAACTCGGCATATTTGAAATTTATAACGATGGGCAAAATTTGCCGATTTTATGCTACAGATTAAAAAATAAAGACAACCATAAGTGGACACTTTACGAGCTTGCAGACAGGCTTGCGATGAAAGGGTGGCAAGTTCCGGCCTATACATTGCCGGACAATTTAAAGGATGTTGTAATACAGCGTTTTGTTGTGCGTGCCGATTTGTCTGCAAATATGGCGGAGGGGTTGGTTAAAGATTTTTATGAGGCGGTAGAGTACCTTGAGGAAAATACTGTTTCTCAGAGTAAGAAGCAGAAAGGTAAACAAGGTTTTACACATTAGAATAGTTTTAGTTGATAGTTAGTGTATAAAGGGTGGGGATCTTTTGTACCAAATAAATTCAACAAGAAAAGTCATAATGTATATAACATAAAAGGAAAAAATAAATACGGAGGGAATTTATATGAAAAAGGCGGTTGGTAGTGGAAAAAAACATTTGTCTTTGTTTGGCTTTTTTGCGCTGACGGCATCTATGGTTATGACTGTATACGAATATCCGACGTTTGCGTCGTCGGGGTTTTCGTTAGTTTTCTTCTTGGTTTTGGCGGGAGCGCTTTGGTTTTTGCCGGTTTCCTTGGCGGCTGCGGAAATGGCAACCGTGAAAGGCTGGGACACCGGCGGTGTTTATACTTGGTCGGGAAATATGTTGGGAGAAAAATGGGGATTTGCAAACATTTTCTTTCAGTGGTTTCAAATAACGGTCGGCTTTGTTACTATGATATATTTTATCATCGGAGCTCTTTCATATGTGCTTAATTGGGATGCGTTAAATTCTAATCCGGCAATTAAATTTGTTGCGGTGTTGGTTATTTTTTGGGCGCTTACATTTTCGCAATTCAGAGGTACAAAGTTTACCGCGAAAATTTCAAAATTTGGGTTTGTATTCGGAATCATGATTCCCGCGGTCATACTTTTTGCTTTGGCGATCGGCTTTTTTACAACCGGCGGTAAGAGTTTGGTGCCGTTAGATGCAAAGGCATTGGTGCCGGATTTTACACAGCTAAACACGTTGGTGGTGTTTGTTTCCTTTATATTGGCATACGCCGGAATAGAAGCATCGGCAACACACGCAAATGAGATGAAAAATGTTAAGAAAGATTATCCGCTTGCCATGATAATGCTTGTAATACTTGCAATCGTGTTAAACACAATCGGCGGAACCTCTATTGCCGCCGTAGTGCCCGAGAGTTCGCTGGGCCTTTCGACCGGTGTTATACAAGGGTTTGAGGGGTTAATAAAGCACTTTAGCTCAAGTTTAGACTGGCTTGTCAGCGTTGTTGCCGTATTGATTACCGTCGGTGTTATTGCAGAAGTTTCGGCATGGGTTGTTGGGCCTTCGTGGGGAATGCTTGAGGCAG
>CAYJNC010000189.1:0-4109 GCA_964371185.1 uncultured Christensenellaceae bacterium | reverse complement strand
TACTTCCTTTCTATTTATTTACATTGGTATGTTTTATACATAACCAAAAATTGTAAACTTAAACATCGGAAAAATAAGATTCATAATTTAATTTAACTTTATTGGGAAATAAATATTCATGAACATCCATGAAATAGTCGTCGGTCATGCTTGCGATGTAGTCTACGACTATCTGATTGTTCTCTTCTTGAACATATTTTTGTTTGCGAACCTCTTCGTTTGAAAAACCCATAAAAATTTTGTTGATATGGTGCCTGTATATGGGAGAATTCTCGTTTTTTGAATGGAGGTCGGCATATAATTTGTCATAAACCCTGATAAACATGTCTTCTATTGTTTTATATAGCTCTGTTTTGTCTTGTGGCATATATATCAGTTTATAATTTGCATTTTTTTCGTATAACAAAGCTTCCGCAAACTCATCGTCTATACTTAGGTATTCTTTTCCATAACTGTTGCTTATGATGTTTGCAATAATGTTAGAAATAAACTCGGAGTTTGTTGCGCCTAAAAGTTTGTTGCGTGAAAACGGCTCTTTAATTTCTATGCCTAAAATTGCGGCATCTTGCCTGTCTTTGCCTAAATATGCTATCATATCGCTTATGCGTACCACGCATCCCTCAAGTGTGGAAGGAACTAAATTTTTTGTTTTTTGCTCGCCGCTATAGCAATTGCTTATGATTTTATCGAACCGTTCAAATTTTTCTTGGTTGTCTTGGCAAGGAAAACTGTTTGGGTAATATTGCCCTCTAACAGTCTCGCCGTTATGGCAAAGTATGCCGTCTAAGGTTTGAAGGCTGATATTTAATTGCAATATATTGTCTAAAATACGTACACTGTGCACGTTGTGATGAAACTTTTTGCCTGTTTTAGCGTTGTAAATGTTAGATAAAACCCTTTCGCCGGCGTGGCCGAAAGGTGTGTGGCCTAAGTCGTGCCCCAAAGAGATTGCCTCTATCAAATCCGGGTTAAGTTTTAACATTCTGCCAATGTTTCTTGCAATACGAGAAACAATCTGCACATGTAAAATTCGTCTGGAAATGTCGTCGTTTTTGTACAACGAAAAAACCTGAGTTTTGTCTGCGTAGCGGTTAAAATATCGACAATTAAGTATTCTTTCGGTATCTTTAACAAAATTAGGTCGGGCAACATGGAATTTTTCGTCTACCCGTCGAACCGCTTTTTTGTCATGGCAGGCATAGGACGACAATGTGTTTTGCTGTGCCTCTAAATCTGCATACAGTGCGCTAAACAGTTCGGCGTCGTATCTTAAAAATGTACGTTCATTTATTTCCTTGACCATACCCGGCTCCTTTTTTTGTTAATCTTACTTTTTTATTATATCATTTTATGAATAGGTTTTCACTTAATTTTTCACTTGAATGATTAACAAGAAAAAAAAGACATTTTTTCGGTTTAAGTTAATAATTTTCCATGTTGAAATTTCATCTGAAATTCAGATTGGAAATTATATATGAGCGTTTAAAGTTTGTTCTTTTAAATATCTGAAAAGAAAGTGATTGAATTTGACGGAAAAACAGATAAAAATGTTAGATATTAGCGGAAAAAATGCAAAAAAGGTTGACTAATCGGTGTTAAATATATATGATATATATGAATGCAAAAACAATAACATTCAAAAGAGGAAGAAAGGCGGTGGAAATATGCCGGCATGTACAGGATCTATGGCTACGGACGCAACAGGAGCTTCAAGCTTGACGACGTGGATTTTTCCAATACTTTTAATAGTAATTTTCGTAGTTATGATAATTGTTCCAAACAAAAGACGTGAAAAGAAATTCAAAGAGATGATGGACGCAATTAAAGTTGGGGATCATATCAAGACAATCGGTGGATTTTACGGTAAAGTAATCGTAATGAAAGAAGACCTTGTAATTATTGAATGCGGCCCGGATAAGGCTCAACTTGAAATTGCAAAGAACGCAATTGCATCTGTTGAAAGCTTTGATGGCGGAGCAGAAGTTAGTAAGAAGTAATCATATACGCTAAAAACATAAAAGGAGGCTTCTGTTTAAAGATGAAGCATATAAAGACAGTAACAAAAAACAATCTTTCAAATACGCTTTTGTCGGGTGGCTGTGGCGAATGCCAAACATCTTGCCAATCGGCATGTAAAACATCTTGCACACTTGCAAATCAGAAGTGCGAACAAAAAGGCAAATAAAGCAATTTTAAAAATAAGGCGGCGTATAATTACCCGCCTTTTTTTATCGTGTACATTATGTATACGTAAAAATAATGGTTGACAAAGAGGAAGTAAATGGTTCATTTAATAGAATTTTGCGGAAAATATGCGGCACTGGATGTGGAAAGTGGGTCTGTTCATTCGATCGACCGAGATGCAATGCGTGTTTTGACGTTTAAAAATGCCGGGAAAACAAACGAGCAAATTATTGCCGATTTGGGCGAAGGTGCAAAAGAAGTTTTAGACGAGATAGAAGAATTGGAAAAAAACGGGTTGTTATACTCTAAAAGTTTGTATGACGATAAAAATTTGCGTTTTCCAAAGCCTGTTGTTAAGGCTTTGTGTTTGATAGTTGCGCAAGATTGCAATTTAAGGTGTTCTTATTGTTTTGCGGACACGGGCGAGTATCATGGAAAAAGAAGCATGATGAGTGAACAAACAGCACACAGGGCACTCGATTTCTTAGTGAATAATTCGCAAGGAAGAAAAAATTTAGAGATAGACTTTTTCGGCGGTGAACCGTTGATGAATTTCGGGGTTGTTAAAAGTGCTGTAAAATATGGCCGTATGCTCGAGAAAGAGCATGGCAAAACAATTCGTTTTACGCTAACCACAAATGCCTACCATGTGACGGACGAAATGGTAGAGTTTATCAACGAGGAAATGAAAAATATTGTCATCAGCATAGACGGCAGAAAAGAGGTTCACGACGCCTTGCGCAAAAACGTGGGCGGTGCGGGGAGCTACGATAAAGTCCTTGCCAATGCTAAAAAAATTATTGACGGCAGGGGAGACAAAGAGTATTACATTAGAGGTACATATACCGCGAAAAACCTCGACTTTTCAAACGATGTCATGGCGATTGCAGACCAAGGGTTCGAGCATATTTCTGTCGAACCGGTTGTGACGGGTGAAGAATTTGCTATAAAGAGCGAGCATTTGCCGAGGATAAAACACGAGTATGAAGTTTTGGCTCGTGAATTTATGAAGCGTGAAGATAAAGACAACGGATTTAATTTTTTTCATTTTATGGTTGATTTAAATTCGGGGCCATGTCTTAGCAAACGGCTTAGGGGCTGTGGTGCAGGCAGCGAATATTTGGCGGTGAGCGCCGACGGAGAGTTATATCCTTGCCATCAGTTTGCCGGAATAAAAGATTTCTACATGGGAAGTGTTACGGACGGTCTTAAAAGAGAAGACATAAAAGAAACATTCATGAATTGCCATGTTTATTCTAAGGAAGAGTGCAAGGAATGTTGGGCAAAATTTTATTGTTCGGGCGGATGTGCCGCTAATGCGTATCTGTCTAACGGGAATATCAATTTGCCGTATAAAATTGGCTGTGAATCTGAAAAGAAGCGGATTGAGACGGCCATTGCGATGCAAACATTTAAGGAGGTTTAATTTATGATAATGAAAGTAAAAGGTATTGAGCCTAAAATTTCCGAGTCGACTTTTGTACATAAAAGTGCTGTCGTAACAGGAGATGTAACCTTGGCAGAAAACACAAGCGTGTGGCCTTGTGCCGCCATTCGGGGAGACATGAATGCTGTGGTTATCGGAAAAAATTCTAATGTTCAAGACAACAGTGTATTGCACACATTGTCAGACGTTCCGCTTGTTATCGGCGAAAACGTCGTTGTAGGACACAATGTTAATTTGCATTCTTGCCAAATAGGCGATAATTGTATTGTTGGAATAGGTTCTATTGTTTTAGACAATGCAAAAATCGGTAAGAATTCTATTGTGGCAGCGGGTTCGCTTGTTCCTCCGGGCAAAGAATTCCCCGATGGTGTGCTCATAATGGGTTCGCCGGCAAAGGTGGCAAGAGACCTTAACGAGCAAGAGATAGCCATGCAAAAAGATTTGGTTGCGCATTATATTCAAGAGGCGAAAGACTATA
>CAYJNC010000188.1:0-4131 GCA_964371185.1 uncultured Christensenellaceae bacterium | reverse complement strand
ATATTATCCAAATGAAAAACCATATAAAATGTGTTATGTTGAAGACCCGTTTGGTATTGTTTTTGAAATTTATACTCACAGCTATGAAGTAACTTACTCTAAGGGTGCTTACTAATCGTTTTGAGCACATCATTCATCCCACTAAAAAATAATAACAACACAGAAACTAAGTTATGAACTCACCGAGAATTCTCGGTGGGTTTATTTTAATTCCCTATAATCAACCTCTCGCCATCGAAATCGTCAAATTTTTCGGTCGTAACATTCTGCTCAAAGTACACACCTAAGATCCTTTTTATATTATTTTCATCAGCTCCTCCGTCGATAAATTCCATGACAATATAGGCTGTGCCGTTTTCCATGATGAAATCGTTTACGGCTACTATGCCTGGTAAATTTCTAAAACGTGCTAAACGTCTTGCCTCGTGTACGAATTTGTCACGTCCGCTTTCAAAAAACTCTCCCTTGTCGCCTACATAGGGTGTTACCGTTGTCGTGGAAGTGTTTTCTCGCATGACAAATCCAGCAGGGTAAAACTCTTTTATCGCAACTTTTAAGTCTAAATTTAAGTCATAACCGATATAAGTTATCCCAAATCCGCCTTCGCCGATTGCCTTGCCCATCAAATATTTTCCGCCTAAAATCGACTTTATAGGCAGGTGGTGAAGGGGTGGAGAGTAGCTATTTTCGTCAAATCCGCAATAAGGGCACACTGGGGTATTATTCGGTTTTTCGGTCATGCATGAAATGCATAAATTATTTGCGTCTATCATGTTACCACCCCTTTTTTTGTAATTTCATTCAACTGAAGAATAGTAAGCATTATTCGATTATTTATTGTCTTGTGACAACGCTTGAAATGCCTGCGGTTGGGTCTGTCGTTATGATTGAATCAGTGTTAGCATCGTATTTACTTCCCGATGTTTCACCATTAAATGTCATTGAAATTACTGTTCCATCAAATTCATATGTACCTACAATTTTAGCACCCGCATTTGTCATTAGCATAGTTATGCTACCATCTTCGGCAAATATGTAATCAATTTCAAAGCTTGAAGCATTAAAACCTAGTATTTCAGCATATTCTGTGGTTGTGAATACATTTCCGTCTGCATCAATGAATGCTGATAGTTCCCAAGTCCCTACAAGATCATACACATCATAAGTTTCCACTGATTGATTAAATTTATCACCTATGCTATCTGATATTGAAAGAACCAAAATAATCACAACTGCAATTACTATTCCTGCTATTATCGTTTGAAAATTAATGCTGTTCGACTTAGGTGTCGGACGTGGTTCAGGTCTGGATTTTGGCTCAGGTTTCGGACGTGGTTCAGGTCTTGGCTTAGGTTCGGATTTTGGACGTGCTTCGGATATAGACTTCGGCTCAGGTTTCGAACGTGGTTCTGGTCTAGATTTTGGCTCTGGTTTGGATTTTGGAGGCAAATCTAAAATCGAAGACGCTTGTGGTGTTGGGGTTGGGGTAGCGACTGGCAAATAAAGCAAGCTCATGAGTTCTTCAATATTTTGGCAGCGATTTTTCGCCGACACAGCCATGCCGTACATCAAAACTTGCTCTATACCACTGTCTAAAGCAACACCGAGTTCATTCGGTAATTTCACTTCGTCGTCATAAACCCTGTCGCTCGCATCGTCAGGAACAACACCGGTTATCGCCCTGTACATCGTCG
This sequence comes from uncultured Christensenellaceae bacterium, assembly GCA_964371185.1. Taxonomy (GTDB): domain Bacteria; phylum Bacillota; class Clostridia; order Christensenellales; family Christensenellaceae; genus CAYJNC01. The sequence goes on along the minus strand of CAYJNC010000188.1, from coordinate 2,437 downwards.
CACACAATGCATAAATGTCCGTCCAAGGACCTTGTTGTCCTCTGGAACTATATTGTTCAATCGGCGCATAACCTGGTTTTAGGAGAATTGAAAGGCTTTTATTATCCTTATCAGCGAAATCTCTCGCCGCACCGAAGTCGATTAAGCGAATTTGCCCATTTTTCGACATCATAATATTGTCAGGGCTGATATCCCTATGCATTACACCCTCAGAGTGCATTTTTGCCAAAGAGTCCATGACTGGTCGCATCATCGAAAAAACTTGCTCCGCTGGCAGTGTTCCGCCCATTTTGGAAAGGTATGATTTCAGCGTTTCGCCGTCGATAAATTCCATGACAATATAAGCCGTGCCGTTTTCCATTATGAAATCGTTTACGGCTACTATGCCTGGTAAATTTCTAAAACGTGCTAAACGTCTTGCCTCGTGTACGAATTTGTCACGTCCGCTTTCAAAAAACTCTCCCTTGTCGCCTACATAGGGTGTTACCGTTGTCGTGGAAGTGTTTTCTCGCATGACAAATCCAGCAGGGTAAAACTCTTTTATCGCAACTTTTAAGTCTAAATTTAAGTCATAACCGATATAAGTTATCCCAAATCCGCCTTCGCCGATTGCCTTGCCCATCAAATATTTTCCGCCTAAAATCGACTTTATAGGCAGGTGGTGAAGGGGTGGAGAGTAGCTATTTTCGTCAAATCCGCAATAAGGGCACACTGGGGTATTATTCGGTTTTTCGGTCATGCATGAAATGCATAAATTATTTGCGTCTATCATGTTGCCACCCCTTTTTTAGTTATAATTTTCTTTTATAATATTCCCTAATTTAGGCGGAAGCGATTTTCTCTATTACCCAAATCTATAATAGAACCTCTTTGCAGAGGAGTCGAAACATTTGTCGCTAAACGTGTTCCGCCATCTATATACGTGCCGTTGCTTGAATAGTCCGTAACCATATAAACGCCCCTTGCAGGGTCAAAAACAATGCCACAATGTCTACGGCTTAGCTTGCTAGAATTTTTATCGATAATAAGGTTACAGCTTGAGTCACGCCCGATTAATAGTTCGACATTAGATGCAAGTGGTATGCTTTGACCAGCATACATACCCGACATTCCTGTAATAGTTCCAGATTGATTATTAGAAGGTTTTTCAACATTTACAAAATTTTTCGCACCGCTTGAAATCGTTGTGGTAGTTGCTGTTCCGCCGTAATCAAAGTTTTCTGTGAATGCCACTTGATAGTCGAGATAACTACGAACCATACCACTTAGCGGTACTAAAATCGTTATTGCCATATGAGGTTGAATTGCGAAAGCTATGTAATATTTATATCTCCAGTAGATATTGTATGCAATGCATGAGATAAGATATATGCTGACTAAAATCGTAGCAAAACTAAACCAGTTATTGGCACTTATTGCCATGATAATTCTAAACAATAGGAAGCTGTATAGCCACCAATCTTCAAGGAAAAATACTTTCCACCACTGTTCATCAACTATTTTCAAGCGATATAATGCCTTAGCAATCGGCACAAAAGGCATCCAATTGTTGTCTAGACCTGCTTTTCTGCCTATATATAGCCATTTAAAGCCTACCAATGCCCAAGTTGCCGCGATTACTACCAAAAGTATTAAAATTGTCCCAGCGGAGTTAAGCGCAATCATTGAAGTAATGTTACCGAATATGCCACCGAGTCCACCTGGCATGGAGATAGCTCCACCCATTGCATCTTCTAAAAAACCCATAATTATTATCCTCCTATATTAATAACTTAATCTTTCTTTTCCCCGCTGAAATCCTTACTGCAACAGGGGATGAACATAAGCTCTGTCTTGCCTACAAGTATTCTGTCATTTGCATTTAATGTTTGAGGACTGAGCACCACTTGCTCATTGAGGTAGCAAAGTTCCTTGCTGTCGCCTGCTTGCATGAGAAACATGTTTCCTCTTGGTTCGTACACGACTATTGCATGTCGCTCACGGCTTACCGTCGTATCTTTTGATATGGAAACATCCATTCCATTCGCTCTGCCAATGAAGTTTCTTCCACTTTTCAGCCTAAAATCTTCACCAAAATGCTCGCCCTCTGTGCAGACAAGCCAACCCACCACTGGTTCTTTTCCTATAGATGATGAGAAAAATCCTATGGTTTTGTTATCATCTCTTGAAGATGGAGATTTCATAGATTTGTATTTCGGTTTTTCTAGTGAATGTCTTATAATCCTGTAGTCATCCGTGTCAAAATAGATATTGCTAATTTTATGCCTACCATATTGATCTAATTGCATATCCATAGGCATTTCATTTAAAAGTAACTTGTATTGTTCGCAAGTTAATTTATATTTAAGTTCATAGCGTTTAAAGTTTGTTTGTGCCATAATTATATAAACGCTAAACTAAAACTGAGCCACTCCCCTCTAAAACGCTAGCGAAAATT
>CAYJNC010000187.1:2319-4136 GCA_964371185.1 uncultured Christensenellaceae bacterium | reverse complement strand
CTAATGGTCTTTAACCTGCATCCGGCTACATCATAATCAAGCTCATTTATCGCACCTTCCATAGCATTTGTAACCATGTCCTGAATTTCGATTTTTTTGTTAAATTTTAGAGAAACCGTGTCTTTTCTTAAATCTTCCCGTTCACCTTGTATCAACATTTTATATCCGGCAGTCTCACCTTCTCCGAATATACAAACCTCAACATTTTTCCATTTGTTTTTGGGTATGTCAAAAGCAACCACAGCCGAAGTATGTGTGGAAGGTTTTATGCTTCTATACGTACCCTCAATATCTACTTTCGAATTAGACCATAATGTGTTCCCTGCCGATTCCACTACAAATTCCCTAAGCGAAGCATTGTTATCCATGGTACTGCCTACCACTAATTCCTGTTCAGGATTCCCATCACTATATATTTCTATTTTTCGTACTTTTACTTCTTTCGTACCCTCTTCCGCCGTTATGTTTATATAAATTCTGTCAAAAACATCTACATCTCGGTCAACAATGGCCGTTTCTTTGTTTGCTTTCTTAAAATCTTTTATTCGCAAACGCTCTTCTTCGTCTTTTCTCACAAGGTCTGTATATTGTTTAATTATCGGCAATGCCTCTCCATCTGCCACCACTGTTCCCTTTTGCAACAATATTGCCCGCTCACACAAATATTGCACCGACGCTAAATCGTGACTCACAAAAACAACCGTTGCGCCCGAATCTTGCGTTAAGGCTTTCATACGTTCCACACATTTCGCATTAAAATATGCGTCTCCCGCACCTAATACTTCGTCTATTATTAAAACTTCGGGAACTATTGCCGTTGAAGTAGAAAAGCCCAATCTTGCAAGCATACCCATCGAATATGTTTTAATGGGTTGGTCTATAAAATCACCGAGTTCGCTGAAATCTATTATTTCATCTTCCAATTCGGCAATTTGGTTTTCCGAAAAATTATTATAGAGCAGCGAAGCCTTAATGTTTTGCCGTCCGGTATATTCGGGGTGAAACCCGGTTCCCAGCTGCATTAAAGCCTGAATTTTACCATTCACCGAAAAACTTCCTTCGGTTGCCGAGATATTTCCGCAAATAAGTTTTAAAAGAGTGCTTTTTCCCGCACCGTTTCTTCCTATTAAAGCTAAACGCTCGCCTTTTTTAATCGAAATATTTATGTCTCTTAATGCCCAAAACTCGTTATATTTAGGCTTGGGTTTCCAAAAACGTAACCAGTTCATGTTCATGGTATCAAACATTTTATCGGTATTATTTTGGTATAATTTATACATTTTCCCCAAATTTTCTATTTTAATCGCTATATCGTCCGTCATATTAAACTCCCATTAAATATTATCTGCCAAATATTGTTTGGTTTTCTTAAAGAATTTATATCCACCGAAAAACACTAACAGCGACATAATAACCACCACAATCAGCACATTTTCCCTCGGGAACACTCCGACTATCATAGCATCTTGATAAGCTGTAACAAAGTAAAACAACGGATTTAAATTCATCATAAACCGAAGTGACTCGGGCACCATGTCTATCGAATATGCAATAGGGCTTGCAAACATAAGCAAGATAGAAATAAGCGGTATAATAGTCTGCATATCCCTAAAGAATACATTAAGAGCCGACAAAAACCAAGCAAGTCCAAATGTAAAAAGCATTTGACACACCCAAATCGGTATGGCTAAAAGCGCATAAGGTGTCACCGTGCTTGTCACAACCATTGCAATAAAGAGGTATAACGTGCCGATAAGCTGTGTACATTGTGCCATCAATACCGCCCTAACCGGCATTGCATCTATCGGGAGCAAGGT
>CAYJNC010000187.1:0-2309 GCA_964371185.1 uncultured Christensenellaceae bacterium | reverse complement strand
CTGCTTCCTAAAACCTCCGATATCGCCAAAAACGGAAGCAGCCCGCTGAATATTAGCATAATGTATTCGGTAGTTGTCATAACACCTATTCTTACCTGCAAAACTACCGCATACACAAATGAATAGAGCATCAAAAATAAAAGTGGGTATAAAAAGAGCCATATCCTACCGAGTGCCGAGCCGGCATATTTCTTTTTTATTTCATCTTTTGTAATTGCCTTAATTATTCGCCTGTTTTTATATAAGACTTGAAACGGTTCTTTTAAAAACATTCTACTCTCCTTTTAAAACGAAACTAACTTTTTGTATTCCGCCTGTTTGTCATGGAACTGTCTTTGCCAAAGCTCTAAGCATAAATATCCCCAAATATTTCTACCAAATTTCGATTCACCCTGCATTTTGTCTATCACCTTTTTGTTGTCAACAAGCATTCTTTCTTTTGCCTTTTGCGTGGAAAAAATGTCTGTAACAAAATCGTTTGCCTCGTTATTAAGCCACCCGGCAAGCGGTACCGGGAAACCCATTTTATCTTTTCGTTCGGTAATTTCTTTAGGTAAGTTATATGAAACCGCATCTTTGAAACAATTTTTCATTGTGCCGTCTTTAAACTTAACATTAGAAGGCATTGTCGCCGCCATTTCTACAATTCTATGGTCGAGCAAAGGTACACGGCTTTCAAGCCCATGTGCCATGCTCACCCTGTCTTCCACCTGCAACAAGGCAGGCAACAACGTTTTAAAATCAAAATGGGTCATTTGATCGAAATAACTTTCCTTACCCACATTTTTTGCCAAGAATATTTCTCTGAAGGAATCATACGGCGCATATTCACCCAATAAATTCCAATTAACTTCGTCACCAATTCCGGGAGCCCTGTTCACCAAACGGAAATATCGCTTATCTGCATCGTCAAAAAGACCTTCCTTAAAGAATTCTTTTAACATAGGCTTGTAATTTTTAAGACTCACTAAATTAGGTATTATAGATTCGTATGTAACGATAAAATTACCGTTGTTCATTGTGCCGTCTATGGCGGCTTTTATGCACTGCTCAAAATATGCCACCAAGTACCTGGTATATCCTCCGAAAATCTCGTCTCCACCCTGTCCGCCAAGCACCACTTTTCTGTGTTCTGCCGCCAGTTTTGAAACCATGTATTGCGGAAAAGAGCCCGGGCCTGCCGCCGGACAATCCATATGATAAATTATATTTTCAATATTCTGAGTAAAATCATCTACCGTTATGTCTATTTCTTTTAGTTCAAATCCTTTGTATTTTGCAAGTGCACGAGCATATTTGCTTTCGTCAAACTCTTCGCTCACGCTAAACTTGCCCGTAAATCCCATGTAGTCGCCGGTGCAACATTCAGACGCAATTGAAGAAACAATGCTCGAATCTATCCCACCGCTTACATATCCGCCAATAGGAACATCGCTTCTTACGTGGTATTTAACCGAATCGTTTAATGTTTCTCTGATAAGTTCGGCAAAATATTCTTCGTTATGGCTATGGTCTATGTTGTAATAAACCTGCCAATACCGAGAAATATCCATTCTTTTGTTTTTTATGCTTATCTTATGCGCAGGCAATAATTCTTTTACACCGTCAAACAGTGTTTTACCACCCAAGCAAAACTGAAATGTTAAATAATCTTTGTAGCCGTCTAAATCTGTTTTTATCTCAGGCAAAAATGGCATTAGCGCTTTTGCCTCGGAGGCAAAATAAAAAGTGTTGTCTATTGTTGCATAATAAAAAGGCTTAATCCCAAAACGGTCTCTTGCACAAAACAATTTGTTTTGCTTTTCGTCCCAAATTGCAAAGGCAAACATTCCCCTCAACTTAGAAACGCATTCTTCACCCCATTTTGCGTATGCACGCAACACAACTTCTGTATCAGAAGATGTGCGGAATTCAGCTACGCCTATTTCTTCTCGCAACTCTATATAATTATAAATCTCGCCATTAAAGCAAATCTGGTTTCCTCTTTCGTCACCCATCGGCTGGCTACCGCTCTGCAAATCTATAATAGACAACCGCCTGTGAGCAAGCCCTATCATCTTTGCCGGGTGTACAAATACTCCCTGCCCATCGGGACCTCTGTGCTCTTGTAACTTATTCTGCACTTCTAATTTTTCACGTAAATATTCTATCGGCCTACCATCTGTTCTAAATATCCCCGCTATACCACACATATACTAATTAACTTACTGATGCTTATTTAAATCTAAAAAAACAACAATAACCTTTCACAAATAATATAATATCATTGATATTTATAAAGATATTTCTTAAAAATATCAATGATACTA
>CAYJNC010000186.1:0-4136 GCA_964371185.1 uncultured Christensenellaceae bacterium | reverse complement strand
AACAATACAACCTAATAGAAACAGTAGCAAACGGTGCGGGTGCGGCAATCGGCTTTACGCTTGCAATAGTATTGTTTGCCGGAATACGTGAAAAATTAGAGTTGCGTAGGGTGCCAAAACCGTTCGACGGTTTCCCGATAGCGCTTATTACAACATCGCTTATGAGTATTGCGTTTATGGGTTTCCAAGGGTTAACGGTAGGATAATTTAGAAGTTGTTATATTAAGAAAGAGGAAAGCAATATGTTTGAACCAATAATATGGTCTATGGTTGTGTTAGGCGGTTTGGGTGCGATATTTGGCATTGTGCTGGGGGTTGCATCTAAGAAATTTGCCGTACAAAAAGACGAAAGAGAAGACAAAATATTAGATTTATTGCCCGGTGCAAACTGTGGTGGTTGCGGATATCCGGGTTGCGGAGGTCTTGCCTCGAGCATTTTGAGCGGAAAAGCGGAAATATCCGATTGTGCCGTTTTATCTGCGGAAAACGCCAAAAAAATAGGCGAAGTTATGGGCATAACAGTTGAAGCGGCTGCGCCGCGTGTAGCAAGAATTATGTGTCTGGGTAGCGAAGGCCATTGCAAAGACAAATTTGTTTATGACGGTGCAGACGATTGTCGGGCGGCATATTCTATTGCGAGCGGTTTTAAGGCCTGTCGGTTTGCGTGCTTAGGGCTTGGGACTTGTGCAAAAGTCTGTAAGTTTGGCGCTATTGTGATGGGCAAAGACGGCATTGGATTTATAGACGAAGATAAATGTACGGGTTGCGGAAGATGTGTAGAACAATGTCCGCAAAGCTCCATCGAAGTGGTTGAAAAAGACATTAATGTTTATGTGGGTTGTACGAATGTAGACAAAGGCATGGCGGTAATTGAAAATTGCGATGCCGGTTGCATAGGGTGCGGAATTTGTGCTAAGGCTTGTAAGTTTGATGCCATAAAAATGGAAAATAACTTGCCGGTGGTAGACAGTGAAAAGTGCACAAACTGTTTGATGTGCGCCGAAAAATGCCCGAAACATTGCATAATTACGCTAAAACCCAAGAAAAAAGCCGAGATTATACCCGATAAGTGTATTGGTTGTACTCGTTGTAAGAAAGCTTGCCCATTTGGTGTTATCGAAGGTGAAGTGCGAGAAAAGCATAAGGTGCTTGAAGGGTGCAGAGGTTGCGGTCTTTGCATGGAAAGTTGCAAAAAGTTTGCCATCAAGATGACGGAGTGCGAGCAATGATAATTCTTGCATCGGCTTCGCCGAGAAGAAAAGAGTTGCTCTCGTATTTGGTAGACGATTTTACGGTAGTGGTAAGCGATGCAGACGAGACGACAGACATAAGCGATGCAGAGGAGATGGTTTTGTATTTAGCGACACTAAAAGCAAAAGAAGTGGCGAAAAAATACGATAGTGACATCGTTATCGGTGCTGACACGGTTGTCGAAATAAATGGCGAGATATTAGGAAAGCCTGTGGATAAAGCAGACGCTATACGCATGATAAACATGCTGAAAAACAACACGCACAGCGTGTATACGGGCGTGTGTATCGCAAAAGATGGTGTCTTTAACGGTGAAGTATGCCGCACGAAAGTGACGTTTTGTGACATGAGCGAACAAGAGATAAAAAACTATGTCGATAACGAAGATGTTTTAGACAAGGCGGGCGCCTATGGCATACAAGGCGGTGCGGCAAAGTTTGTTCGGAAAATAGACGGCTGTTACTATAACGTTATGGGCTTGCCGATATCGGTAGTATATAAGATGCTGAATTCTGAGAATCGGTAAAACCAACAATCATAAAAGTCCTTCTAATTAGAAGGTTTATTTAACTTTATTGACAAATTAAATAAACCCGAGTGTTCGGGTTTATTTTTATGCCTGTGATGGTAATTTTATCATAAAGGCCAAATGTTACAAAAAATTTACGTTTTATCACGCAAAATGTATAAAAATATGGTATAATTAACGTTGAATATTTTGATTAGTGAAAGGCAAAATGTGTGAACATTCTTAGAAATAAATCGTTCGTTGTGACGATTGTGGCAGTTGTAATATTAGTGTTTTTAGTGGTGGCATCAAGAGATGGCAACATACTTTCGCAGTATGTCAGCGTTGCCGGAGAGCCGTTTGTTCCTTTGCAACAAGCCATAACGGAAGTTTCAAGTTTGGCAGACAGTCCCACGCAAAAGACAACAGAAGACCTTGTTACCGAAAATTTAGAGTTGCAAGACGAATTGGCGGAATACAAAGAGGCTCAACAAAATTATGAAGACGTTTTAGCGGAAAATGAAAGACTGTCGGAATTGCTTGAGTATAAGCAAAACAATGAAACTCAGGAATTGAAGGTTGCACAAATAATAGGGAAAGACCCGGGCAACTGGTTTGATGTGTTTACGATTGATTTGGGCATAAACGATGGCATAGAAGAAGACATGGCGGTAATTACCGCCGACGGATTGGTCGGACGTGTGGAAGAAGTGGGCCTAAATTGGGCTAAGGTTATGGGTGTAATAGACGGGCGAAGCAATGTTTCGGCAATTGTGGAACGTACCCGTGACATAGGCGTGGTTAAAGGCGAAATAGGCGGAGATGACCTAACTGCCGCCTTGTTCATGAACTACCTACCGCTTGACACGGACGTGGTGGAAGGCGATGTGATTTTAACTTCCGGATACGACGAAATTTATCCGAAAGGGTTGACGATAGGAACGGTAATTTCGACAGCAACAGACGCAGGCGGCAAGAATATTGTTATAGAGCCGAGTGTAGATTTCAGACGATTAGAAGAAGTTATGGTTGTTGTGGGAACAAGCGAAGTTGCCGAAGTCTCGCAAGAAGACATTGCGGACGGTTCGGCGCAGGTGCAACCTTTGCCGACTCCGGAAGACGAACAAGCAAGCGACGAACAAGCAGACGACAGTGCGGATACGCAGTAGGATTTATATATAAGGAAACGGCTAATGAGATATATTATTTTAGTGCTGATTACTTTGCTTAGCGTGGTAATAAACAACACTTTAATGGTAGATGTAAATATATACGGAATAAGGGTAGATATCATTTTGTTGATTGCGGCATCGCTTGCGTTCATAGAAAAAGGTGTAATGCCCATAGTTTTCGCAATTATTACCGGGTTGCTGACAGACGTAATGTTTTCGCAAGTGTTCGGCGTTTATGCACTCGGAAACACAATTGCGGTAGCGACGGTTTTGTTTATGTTTAATTCGGTACAAAAATTTAATTTTTTTGCAGTGTTTATTGTTGGTGCACTGTCCTACATTATAAAAGAAATTGTAATTGGAATAACGGTGTTCTTACTGGGAACGCAGTTCGATTTTATGAATATGTTGGTAAAATATATCTTGCCGGGGGCACTTTTGGCCGGCGGGTTAATCTTCCCTGCTTATGCACTTTTGAACAAGTTGTTTAATTGGAATATGATGAAGGCAAAAAAATCGTCTAATTTATTAGACGAACTATAAGACGGTTATTTGTGAGGTTATAAAATAGATGGAAAGCAAGTTTAAACGTAGGTTTTTTGTTAGCATGGGGTTGGTTGTAATAATTTTTATTGTTATGGTTATGCAACTTTCAGAGCTTACTTTAGAACAGGGCGAGGAGTTGAGCGAGCAGTCGACAGACAAAACCTTGCGTACGCTTACACTGACGGGAACAAGGGGAGATATTCTTGATTCCTCGGGTATTCCGCTTGCATACGACCAGAGCAGTTTTGACATACAGTTCACAAGAGATCCGTCTCGGGGCACAACGACCGACAGGGCGTACTATACAGAAGTTTTGATAGAAGTAATAGACATCGTCGAAGAAAACGGCGGAGAAATAATAGACACTTTTGCAATCAACCGATTAGAAGACGGAACTTTTGGGTTTGAATTTAATGTTTCCGACCCGGATGCAATTGCGGCAAGGGAAGAAAATTGGCGTTCTAATATGTTTGTGTCAAAAACCGCATCGGCCGACGAAATATACAGAGATTTAAGAATAAAATACAGAATCCCCGAAGAATATACATACGAAGAGGCAATAAAACTTCTTTCGATTTGGCAGGAAGTTCAATTGTCTTCTTACCTTGCATACATACCGATAACAATAGCGGAAAATGTTTCTATGGAGACGGTTGCAA
>CAYJNC010000185.1:0-4158 GCA_964371185.1 uncultured Christensenellaceae bacterium | reverse complement strand
TCAAACGATAAGAGAGGAGAAGTTTTTATATGGTATCATTAACTATAGATGGCGTAGCGATAGAAGTAGCCGAAAATACTTCGGTATTAGATGCCGCACGCAGTGCAAATGTTGAAATTCCAACACTTTGCTATTTAAAAGGCGTAAATGCAATCGGCGCTTGCCGTGTTTGCTTGGTAGAGGTAAAAGGAAATCCCGCATTACAGGCTGCTTGCGTGTTGCCTGTTTCAAACGGAATGGAAGTTATTACAAATTCTGCGAAAGTTTTGTCTACAAGAAAAACAACCTTAGACTTGTTGCTTTCAAACCACGACAGAGAATGTTTGACTTGTGCAAGGAATCAGAATTGCGAATTGCAAACATTGGCAGAAGAATCAAGCATACGTAATATCCGTTATGAAGGCGAAAAAATCGTTAAGGGTATAGACGAGGAATCTGTGAGCGTTGTAAGAAACCCCAACAAATGCGTGCTTTGCAAACGTTGTGTTTCTATGTGTGAAAAAATTCAGGGAATTGGCGCTATCGGTGCTACAAACCGTGGATTTAAAACAATGGTTGAACCTGTTTGGGGTAAATCTTTGGTAGATGTTCCTTGTGTAAACTGCGGACAATGTATTGCTGTATGTCCGGTTGGTGCACTAACAGAAAAAACAGAGATGGACAAGGTGTGGAGTGCTATTCACAACCCCGATGTACACGTAGTGGTACAACCTGCTCCCGCTGTTAGATTCGGTTTGGGTGAAGAATTTGGTATGCCTATGGGTTCTCGTGTAACCGGCAAATTGGCAGCAGCTTTACGCAGACTTAAATTCGATAAAGTATTCGACACCGATTTTGGTGCCGACCTTACAATAATGGAAGAAGGATACGAGCTTTTAGGACGTGTTAAAAACGGTGGTAAACTTCCGATGATCACTTCTTGTTCACCGGGTTGGATTAAGTTTTGTGAAACTTATTTCCCCGACATGTTAGAAAACTTGTCTTCTTGTAAATCTCCCCACCAAATGCTTGGTGCGATTATCAAAACATATTATGCAGATAAACATGGCATAGACCCGGCGAAAATATTCACGGTTTCTGTTATGCCCTGTACGGCTAAGAAGTTTGAACGTCAACGTGACGGAGAATCTGCAAGCGGTTATTACGATGTAGACGCAGTTCTTACAACACGTGAAATTGCTCAGATGATAAAAGAAGCTAACATAGATTTCTTGAATCTTCCGGATGAAGATTTCGACGATATGTTAGGTACTTCTACAGGCGCCGCTGCAATATTCGGTGTTACCGGTGGTGTTATGGAAGCTGCATTGCGTACGGTTGCGGAAGTTGTTTCGGGTGAGCAATTAAAAGAATTAGACTTCACAGACGTTCGTGGTATTGCGGGCATCAAAGAAGCGGCGGTTACTATTGGTGATTTAACTGTTAAAGTTGCTGTTGCAAGTGGTCTTGGAAATGCAAGAAAACTTTTAGATGCAGTTCGTGCAGGCGAAAAAGAATATCACTTCATTGAAGTTATGGGTTGCCCGGGCGGTTGTGTAGCCGGTGGCGGACAGCCGATTATATCTGCTCGTATCAAAAACAAACAAGACCCGCGTGTTGTTCGTGCAGGTGCTACTTATGAAGAAGACAGAGAAAAGCCGTTGCGTAAATCTCACGAAAATCCCGACATCAAGAAATTGTATGCAGAATTTTTGGAAGAGCCGAACAGCCACAAGGCGCATAAGTTGTTACACACGCACTATGCTCCTCGTGAAAAATATAACGGTTAAGAAGTCAATACTTCTCAATTATGATAAAAAAAGGTATGCCCATAAGCGGGCATACCTTTTTACTATCTATTTTCTCGCATGATTTTTTCGCATAGAGTGTTTGTTATTTTATCCGGCGAGTTGCCGATAATGTCAAAACCGTCTGCATAATATGATTTAAAATCTTTTATGCCATACATCTGACATAAGCGTCTAAACAAATGCTCGCCGATTTTGTCGGACTCTTCTAAGTAGTCGCCGGCGGTATATATGTATGTCAGTGAATTTGCTTTACACAATCCCACACTTCCTTTTGGCGTATATTCAAAAGTAGTACCTATTATAGAAATGGCTTCTATATAACAGCTTAAAGCGGCGGGGAAAACAAACTCCCAAAATGGTGCGGCAATTATTATTTCGTCTGCGGTTGCAAACTCTTCGGCTAAATCTTTGGTGCTGTCATCGTTTTTTTCTCCGGTTTTTTCGTCGAAGGAATCTACCGTTAAGTATTTTATGCCTCCGGCGGTAAGGTCTCTTTTTGTTAGGGTAGCGCCATTGTGTGCCGCATTAATGTAGCATTGTGCAATTTTTTTTGTCCGAGAGTTTTTTCCTCTCATACAGGCGTCTACAAATAAAATTTTCTTCATGGTTAAAACTCCTAAAAATTATGATTATAAGCCTTATTATATACCTTTTTTATTATTAGGCAACAAATTATTACTCTTATTTTAATTGAATTGGCGATATAATGTTTACTAATGCTTTTAGTACGGATATAATGTGAATGAAACTACAGACTTTAGTGTAAGGTGGTGCAAGAAAAATAGTTTATCTCATTGTGGCATTGTTTGCGACAACCATAGGGGCAATTTCGGGGTTTGGCGGCGGTGTAATAATAAAGCCTGTCTTAGATGCGTTAAGCGGGTATAACGCCTTTGTAATTGGCGTACTCTCTTCTTGTACGGTGCTTACAATGGCTGTTGTTTCCGTGGTTAAAAGCATAAGAAAAGGGTTTAGTGTTGATGCACAATTAATATTGATAACGGCAGGGGCGCTTGTTGGCGGATTGCTTGGAAAAGAACTGTTTGAGAACATTTTTTTGCTTTTTTCCGAAGCGCAAATCATGCACATACAGTCTGCGACGCTGATTGTTTTGCTTATATTTGTTTTGTTTAAAAACAAACTGCCGATGTACAACATAAAATCTACGGTGATAACCGTTTTATCAGGTTTAATACTTGGTACAATATCTTCTTTTTTGGGCATTGGCGGGGGACCGTTTAATATTGTGTTGTTGACTTTGTTGTTTGGGTTAGAAATTAAGAAGGCGGTCATAGCATCTATTTTTATTATATTGTTTTCGCAGATATCAAACCTTACTTCAATAGCGTTGACAACCGGTTTTATGGGTTATGATTTCAGTGCGTTGTTTTTCATGCTACCGGCAGCAGTTGTGGGCGGTTTTGTAGGCACTGAAATAGGTGGGAGAATATCTGACAAGACCATAGACAGAATTTATTATATCGTGACTATAGGGCTGATATTTCTTAATCTATATAATTTTTTATCGGTTTAGGCAACATGTAAAAATATCCCCACGTTTAACGCGGGGATATGTATTTATTTTGGTGTTAAATTAATCGAGAATTTCCGTTCCGCCCCATTCGATTACGCTATAGCCTGACCTGACAAACGGTTCTAAAATTTGCTCTTCTATCTCTATTTTTTCGTCAAGCGGCTTATATGCCATAAACACCCTGTTTATGCTGTCGGGTTGTGGTGTGATTGTTAGTATGGCATTGTCTGTGTACGCCTCTTCCTGGAAGGAAATTAGGTTGTAGGGGTTGTCTACCATGCGAGGTAACCAAAAAACTATGAATTCGTTGTATTCTTTTGGTGTAAGTCCTAAGTATTGTAGTTTTTCCACTAAGAATGCTTCGGTGTCTTCGCCGGCAACAACAAATCCTTTGCTAATGTCGTATTCAAAATGGCTGTAGCCGTCCCAGAATAAGTATGAATATTCTTGCCCGTCACTTATTATTGTACCGTCAGGGTAGGCGGTTACGTTCCAACCGTTGTCGTATTGTGGATAGGTGAAAATAAATTCACCGTTAAAATCGAGAGACACGGAAATATCTGTTTCTTGTTCAGGGTATAAGTAGATGACAGGTTTGTATGAAACTTCTTCTTCGGGGGGAGCGACGCCCGGTTCGTCGGAACCAAAACAGCCGACAAGCATAAAAGATACTACTAATAATAGGATGAAACTTAATTTTTTCATAAAATACCTCCAATTTGTTATACATGATGGGTGATGGTAAGAATTATATATAATTAATGAAAAAAGCTGCTCGAAATACGAAACAGCTTTTGAAGATGCTAAATTAGATATATATTAAACTGAAATATC
>CAYJNC010000184.1:0-4219 GCA_964371185.1 uncultured Christensenellaceae bacterium | reverse complement strand
GTTTATGACAAAATTAAATAATGAAAAAAGCCTTTAAAACAGGGGAAATTTCGCATGGTTTGATTTGCGTTTGAATACAAATACAAAACATATGGTTTTATTATGTGCCCGTAAACAGAGCCAAAAGCCTGTCTATAAATGTTGTGGGCTCTTCTTTTTGCTCTTCTTCCACCGCAATTTCCGGCAAAGAAATGCCTTCGCATTGCAAAACAAACTGCACAAATTCTGTGTTTGTATTTTTATTTGAGGTAAAAGAAATCGTTTCAAAATCGCTTGGCAAATATTGCTCTTTCATAGAATCTAATTCTGCATTTAACATGTCGGGAAGGTCTGAAACTTCCTCGGTTAATGTGTTTGTGCCTTCAGAAAGTTCGCCTATGCCGCTCGAAAACTCTCCGACACCGGCGCTAAACTCGCTAAGGGGCGGATTGGAATGAGCCATAATTCGCAGAGATTGCTTTAACCCCTTCGGTGTAACTCCACAATCCTGAATGAAAGGCGGAATAATTTGCAGACAATTCACTTAATGCGCCGCTAAGTTGGTTTAAGCCTTCGACACCTTGTTGCGTTCCCGCAAAGGAAGTTTCTAACGCACGAGGCAAAGAGACATCACGCACCATCACGTTTGTGTTGGGCATGTTGCCTAAAAACTCATCGTTTAAGATGTTATATGCCGTCGTAGATTGCGTGTTTTGCGGAAGGTAGGAGGTTAAGTCGTAGTTTGTGTTTACGGCGGTTGTTAACAGTGCGCAACAAAGCGTAGCTACAATGAAAAGTATGAGTATAAGTTTTTTACGGGTAACGATAAAATTAGCAAATTTATCCATAAAAACACCTCCAACATTGCTTAAGACGAAAATAATGTATTATAATTCATTTATAACCAATTTATTATAATTTATATATGTTTTTTTTGTAAGTCTTCTATATTTTCGCAATAAAAATATAGAAAATTGACAATATTACGGATTTTTAGTATAATGAAACAAACCAAAAAAACTAAAAGAGAAAAGAGGGATGAAGTTGCCATATCAAAAACTTGCAGAGATTTCTCCCGAATTATCCCGTTTGAGCGAAAAATGTATTAAAAACGACAAGATAGACCCTGCGTTATACACAAAGTATGAAGTAAAACGCGGACTTCGTGACATAAGCGGAAAAGGTGTACTTGCGGGATTAACTGAAATCGGAGAAGTAAGAGCCTACATTATTGAAGATGCAGACATGATACCTTGTGAAGGTAAATTGTTTTATCGAGGTTTAGACATTGAAACGGTAGTAGACGGATTTATAAAAGAAAAAAGATTCGGATTTGAAGAAGTTTCATATTTATTATTGTTCGGAGACTTGCCCACAAAAGAAGAGCTTGCAGAGTTTAAAGCTATGCTCGCTCAATATAGCACATTGCCCACATCTTTTGTAAGAGACATCATATTAAAAGCGCCCAGCAGTGACATGATGAACACGCTTGCGCGTAGTACGCTTACATTGTACGCATACGATCCTCTTGCAGACGATACTACCATACCGAATGTGTTGCGTCAGTGTTTACAACTTATTTCGTTGTTTCCTATGCTTTCGGTATATGGTTATCAGGCATACAGGCATTATGTTTGCGATCAGAGTTTGTTTATTCATTCTCCGAAGCCCGAATATTCGGTTGCCGAAAACATTTTGCATATGCTTAGGCAAGACAGCAAATTTACCGAACTTGAGGCAAACATCTTAGACGTTGCGCTTGTTCTTCACATGGAGCACGGTGGTGGTAATAACTCTACCTTCACGACGCACGTAGTTTCTTCTTCGGGCACAGACACATATTCTGCCGTTGCGGCTTCGTTAGGTTCGCTTAAAGGGCCAAAGCACGGTGGTGCAAACATTAAAGTTGTGCAGATGTTTGAAGACATGAAAAAGAACATTGCCGACTGGACAGACGAAAAACAAGTTGCGGAATACTTGCGTAATTTGCTTAACAAAAAAGCGTTTGATAATGCCGGTTTGATTTACGGTATGGGCCATGCGGTATATTCGCTTTCCGATCCGCGTGCAAACATATTTAAAGGTTTTGTTGAAAGGCTTTCCAAAGAAAAAGGCTTAGACAAAGAATTTGAGCTGTATTCACTTGTTGAAAAAATGGCGCCCGAAATTATTGCGGAAGAACGCAAGATGTATAAAGGTGTTTCGGCAAATGTCGATTTCTACAGCGGTTTTGTATACGACATGTTAGGCTTGCCTTCTGAGTTATACACACCCATATTTGCAATTGCTCGTATTGTTGGGTGGAGTGCTCATAGAATCGAAGAACTTATTTCGGCAGGCAAAATTATTCGTCCGGCATATAAGAGTGTTATGCAACACAGAGACTATGTTCCGATAGACGAGAGATAAAAATTATTTGTTAATTGAATCGTAAAAAGGGGAGTTTACATTGTAAAAACCCCTTTTTTGTGCAGAAACGGCGGTACATTGCCGGAGGGGTATTTATGTTGTTTTCGCTTGGCTTGCTATTCTTGGTTGGCTTATCTATGGCGTATATATGTCAAAAAATTAAATTGCCGAGAATACTCGGTATGCTTTTTAGCGGAATAATATTAGGGCCGTATGTGCTTGATTTGTTAGACCCTACACTGCTGAATATTTCGGCAGAGCTTAGGCAAATTGCGCTTATCATTATTCTAATAAAGGCAGGGTTGTCTTTAAATATTGCAGATTTAAAAAGGGTCGGGCGGCCGGCGATGCTTATGTCTTTTGTGCCGGCAATGTTTGAAATATTTGCCTACCTGTTGTTTGCCCCCGTTTTGCTTGTTGTGAGCCATGCAGATGCACTGCTTATGGGGGCCGTGTTGGCGGCGGTTTCGCCGGCTATTGTTGTGCCGCGGATGGTTAATTTGATAGAGAAAGGCTACGGTACAAAAAAGAGTATTCCGCAGATGATATTGGCAAGCGCATCTATAGACGATGTTTTTGTTATTGTGTTATTCACAAGTTTTCTTGCGATTGCGGGAGGGAGCGCACTTAACGCCGGTTTAATATTGAATATTCCGCTTTCGATTGTTTTCGGAATAATATTCGGCGGAGTAATAGGCTTTTTGCTGAGTAAATTTTTTAACTGTTGCGGTAAAAGAGGAAAAAACATAAGAAACAGCATAAAAGTGCTAATAATACTCGGAATATCTTTTCTTGTAATTGCGGTAGAAAATTTAGCTTTAATTCCGTTTTCGGGTTTGCCGGCGGTGTTGTCTATGGCCTGTGTGCTAAAACTTAGAAGCAAAAGCGAAGTTGCAAGCGGGTTGTCGGAAAAATTCGGCAAATTGTGGATAGCGGCCGAAATAATGTTGTTTGTGCTTGTCGGCGCAACGGTAGACATAAACTATTTGTTGGCGGCAGGCGGTCTTGCGCTGTTGATGATAATAATAGGCCTTTTGTTTCGCTCGGCAGGCGTTCTTTTATGCTTACTTAAAACAGATTTGAATAAAAAGGAACGGCTTTTTTGCGTGCTTGCCTATCTGCCGAAGGCTACCGTGCAAGCGGCAATAGGGGCGACACCCTTGGCTGTTGGGCTTGCTTCGGGCAACATAATACTTTGCGTTGCCGTGATGGCGATTGTTATTACCGCACCTTTAGGCGCAATAGCAACAGATGCCACATATAAAAAATTATTGGAAAAAGAAGAACAATCGGTTAAATAGTTTTTTTATAAGCCCGGGAGCGATGTGTGAAAAAATCAACAAGTTCTCCTGTGTAGGTTAGAAAGCAGGCCATATTTTGTATTCTTTTTATAACGGGTGTATGGTATAATAAGAAAAAAATGCGAGTAGGAGAAATATAATGCCTAAGTTCGCAAAGTGGGAACTGACAAAATATTTGCGAAAATACAAAAAAGAAGTTGTTGCGGGCCCTGTTTTTAAGCTGACAGAGGCTGTTTTTGAGTTGATTGTTCCTCTTGTTATGGCAAACATAGTAGACATCGGAATAAAACAAAATGACACAGATTATGTTCTTAGCATGGGTGGTGTCATGATACTTCTAAGCGCTATTGGGCTTTTATGTGCGCTTATTTGCCAATTTTTTGCGGCGAAGGCTTCACAAGGCTTTGGGACGGTATTGCGTAACCGAATGTTTTCTCATATAAACAAACTTTCGCATTCGGAGTTGGATAAATTCGGGACGCACAGTCTGACAAACCGTATGACAAACGACATAAACCAACTGCAGTTGG
>CAYJNC010000183.1:0-4313 GCA_964371185.1 uncultured Christensenellaceae bacterium | reverse complement strand
AACTCTTCTTTTTTCGATGTCATCGAATTTACTATCTTCAATAAAAAACTCCTCCGTTCACACAATAAAACTATTATAATACAACTCAACTAATTTCTCAACAAAAAAGCCTGTTTTTTTATTGAGAATTATGCTATTATATTTACAAACATCACTGACCCAAAAATTATTTATATGAAAATTGAAGGAGAAATTTTTTTATGAAAAAAATTAACGTTGCCATTATAGGCATGAAATTCGGCAAAGAATTTATTAAGATTTATCAAAATCATCCGAACGTTGATAAAATTGCTATCTGCCAACGCAACGCAGATGATTTGGCCGCCACCGGCGAAGAATTCGGGATACCCGAAAATTTACGCTTCACAGACTATAAACAGGTTGCTGCCTGCGATGAAATAGATGCAGTCCATGTTATCTCTCCCGTACCCGAACACGTAAAACACACGCTCGAATGCCTAAACGCAAACAAACACGTCGCTTGCACGGTGCCTATGGCTACAAGCATAGAGGACTTGCACGCAATTTGCGAAGCAAAAGAAAAAAGCGGCAAAATATATATGATGATGGAAACAGCAGTGTATACTCGTGAATATCTTTATGTTGAAAACTTAGTTAAAAGCGGTCAGATGGGAAATATTCAGTTTGTGCGCGGTTCTCATATGCAAGACATGGGGCTTGAAGGTTGGGCTGAATATTGGCTTGGCCTACCTCCTTTTTGGTATGGCACGCACGCAATTGCACCCTTGTTGCTGATAAACAAAGCAGAAGCTGAATATGTTGTCGGTCACGGCTCGGGCAAAGTTTCTGCAGATTTAGCAAGCAGATACGGTTCTCCGTTTGCCATTGAAACGGTTACTTTAAAATTAAAAGATTCCGATGTGTGTGCAGAGGCGACTCGCTCGCTTTTTGACACTATCAGACAATATCGAGAAAGTTTTGATGTTTACGGCACAAAGATGACTTTTGAATGGGATCAAATTGAAGACGAAGGCGCTTGCCTGTTTGAAGGCGGAGAAAGTGCAAGAAGAATAAGCATTCCGGATGCACCCGAACCTTTGATAGACGAGCTTAAAGCTTTCACAAAGCGCGGCGAAGTTGTGGACAAAGACAACGTGTCTTTCATACAGGGTGCCGGCCATGGCGGTTCTCATCCACATTTGGTACAAGAGTTTGTTTCTTCTATAATAGAAGGTCGCGAACCTCTGCTTAATGCAAAAGTTTCGGCAAACATTTGTGCCGCCGGTATATTAGGCCACGAATCTTGCCTAAAAGGCGGAGAGAAAATCTACATTCCCAAATTCTGATATATTAATTAAAAAGAATAAAACCCCCGATTATTATGTTGGCCGTAAGCCGTCTGATCAACCGGGGGTTTTTATTTTGTTAAACTTTAAATTAGTCTATAGATTTCGCATTAGCCAAAAGATATTTTTCGGCTTCTACGCACCACAAACCGTTTTCTTTCTCTACTATTTTTGCAAGTTCTGCAAACATCGGGTCTGTTTCGCCTAACTTGGCAAAATCGTCTATTGCGGTCAAGGGCATGTCTATCTGGTTGTAAACCAATTTTTTGCCGCCGGGTATGTCGTGCAAGTCTAACGTTACCTGTGGCACACAGTTAAGGCCACCAATATGAGTTATCATTGTAGAAGTTAAATTTCGCCGCAAAATCTGTTTTTGTCGGGCCGGCAAAGAAATTCATACATCCATCGGTTGCAAGCAAACGGTCTCCCATTTCTATAACCGGTGCTACGGGTGCCATTACGAACACGTCGTTGTAGCCTACTCCATCGGTCAGGCTCATAACATAAGCCTCATCTTTTTCCATAGTGTTTACATAATTCAATGTAACACCGCATTCTTTTGCGTGTTCTTTTGTGTATAATTTTTCCAAACGTGCCAAACGAGTAGAATCTATGTCTGTAACTGTTAGCAACGAGGGTTTTTTAGGTCCGTGTAAAGCGTAGTCAATTGTGCCGATTCCCATAGGGCCTGCACCTGCTAAGACTGCCATATTTCCGCCTTCCACTATACCCATTTCATGGACATAATTGCCGAGTTTTGTATGATAGCAACAATGAAAACCACCTAAAATACAGCTCATCGGCTCTGCTAATGAAGCATGATAATAAGCTTCGCCTTCATATTTCAAGAAGCAATCTGTTTCAAACACTTGAAACGGTATAATAATATACGTCGCATCTCCGCCGTAATATTTAAAAGAATATCCGGGAGAATCTAATGTTTCTTTGTAAAACATTGCCGGTTGAACCGTAAATTTATCGCCCGGTTTTGCATATTGCGTGCGATTTTTGCCAACCGCTACAACTTCGCCGCTAAATTCATGACCAATAATAACCGGTTCTGTTGCAATGTTTTCAGGAACCCTTTTGTGGTCAGAACCCTGAATAGCCGCTTTGTAACTCGACAAACATAGACTGTCGGACACTACTTTTGCAAGAATTTCGTCGTCAGAAATTTCCGGCAGTTCAAACTCTTCTAACCTAAGATCGCTTTTTCCGTATAACCGTACTGCTTTTGTTTTCATGTGTACTCTCCTTTTAAATAGGTAAACTTTACCTTATACTATTTCAACGCCTTTGCGTAATGCTTCTTTAATAATTTCTTCAGACAATTCTCCGTCTGAAATTAAAATGTCTATGTCTTCCATGTTAGCAAACGTAAAAGCCATAATTTTGTCTATTTTATGGCTATCCATCAAAACAATTGTTTTTCTAGCCCTGCTGATTACTTCTTTTTTTATTTCACACTCGGTATATGTTCCGCTGGTAAAACCGTTCTCCATAGAAAAACCGCTTGCCGCAACAAAAGCAATGTCTATGTTTACTTCACGAACAAAAGTTGTGGAATTTACACCCGACACCGAAATTGTATTTCTGTTTACCTGTCCACCAATCAAAGTAACACTTGGCTTTTGTTTTTTAATAAGTTCCATTGCGATGTTTACACCCGATGTCATGACAGATAAATATTCGTCTTCCATCTCACGTGTAAATAACATCATTGTTGTGCCCGCATCAATATAAATCGAGCGCCCTCTTTCTATATATTGTTGCGCTTTTTTTGCTATTATGTATTTTTGCGCCACATTTTCAAAGGCACGTTCGGAATATATGTCTTCTGCGGCTACAGACAACCTGCTCATAGCAACAGCACCGCCCCTTGTTCGCTTAACAAAGCCGTTATCTTCTAAATATTTCAAATCACGTCTTAAAGTCATACTCGAACAATCGGTAAAATTCTTTTCTAATTCTTTTAGTTTAACTTCGCCTTTTGTACGCAAAATATCTTTTATTTCTTCACGTCTCTGTGCATTCATAATTTTATGCTCCAATCCGCTTATTATATATTTTATTCTAAAAATATTATATCAACATCATGTTAACTTCGCAACTCTTTTATTACATTTTATGATAATTTTTATCATAATACACCGGATATTTTTCATGTTTCATTATAAATACAGTTTGTTTTTATTCTATAGTGTGTTGCAAATCGTACCAACCACAAAATATTGTGTAATTTTAAATGTAAATAATGATAATCTTTCTTCATTTGCTTGACATTTTATTTTAAATCGTTATAATATATCTAACGTGCATTAATGTGCATATATGCTTTAAAAGTTAATTATCTTCTTAATTAATTTGCGGAAGATAATTGGTAGGTGGTTTATTATGCCATATAGGCTGCTTACCTTATGGAATTAGGCATTATTAAATTATTATTATATTATACTAAGGAATTATTGGAGGTTATTTTTATGGCAGGTATCAAAAGTTCTATTAAAAGCGTTGCGTTTTCGGCAGCTTTTAAGTATCTTGAAAAAGACCCGGTGAAAAATTTACCCAAATTGTTGAAATGGGCAGACAGTTTCACAAAGGGCAGCAAGTGGCACGGATCTATCGAACGTTTTCAAAATTGGTGGGATGAAGAATCATGGCAAGGCGTTCTCATGAAACGTGTATTAACAGATGTAAACACAAACTACTTAAAACGTTTTATACTTAATTTCTTCTTAAACTCGGGCGTTAAAGGCCAAACAATTGCAGCTGAACGTGGCAAAGAGATGGGTGTTCAAATCCCTTGGGCTATCCTTATGGATCCAACTTCTGCATGTAACTTGACTTGTACAGGTTGCTGGGCTGCCGAGTATGGCAAACACTATAACTTATCTTACGAAAAAATGGACGAAATCATTACTCAAGGTAAAGAATTCGGCATTTACATGTATTTATTCTCGGGCGGAGAACCGCTTGTTCGTAAAAAAGACTTAATCCGTCTTGCTG
>CAYJNC010000182.1:4048-4341 GCA_964371185.1 uncultured Christensenellaceae bacterium | reverse complement strand
TTTCAGACGAAAAAATAATAGCAAAATTAATGAACGAAGGTGTAAACGGCTTTGCCTACAATGTAAACACGCTGACAAAAGCAAAAAATGTTTTAGTATTAAGCTTTGTCAAAGGCAAGAGCGGAAAACTCGATCCCGAGGGAGAAGACTATGCCACAACAAAAGCAAACGTGTGGGAAGTTTTCGACGCCGGTATTGCCTGCCAAACATTTTGCTTAGCGGCACACGAAAAAGGAATCGGCACTTGTGTAATGGGCGTTATTGCGGCAGAAGAAATTAAGAAAATTGCAAAT
>CAYJNC010000182.1:0-4038 GCA_964371185.1 uncultured Christensenellaceae bacterium | reverse complement strand
AATCTACCCGACGAAGAAACGGTTGCGGCGCTGATAACTTTCGGTACTCCCGATGAATCTCCAACGGCTACACCCAGAAAATCGGTTGAAGAAATTGCCCGATTTTTATAAAATTTACCCTTATTAACGCTATTGCTTTTTTATTGAAGCAATGATAAGGAGATGATATTTATGCACTACACCGGCCAGGTATACAGGCACCCAATTGAAGCATACACACCGTTACTCGAGGTAACGGCAGGATGTTCCCACAACAAATGTTCTTTTTGCACAATGTACAGGGAGACTCCCTTTAAGGTTTCTCCCTACGAGAATATTGAGGCAGATTTAAAAGAATTGAAAAGAGAATGGAACCCCATAACTCGTATATTCTTAGTTAACGGAGAACCGTTTATTTTGTCTACCGATAAGCTTATTAAGATCGGCGAGCTGATAAATTCGTATTTTCCGGAAATAAAAACCATAACTTGCTATGCTTCTGTTAAAAGCCTAAAAAACAAAACTGTAGAAGATTTGAAAAAACTTAAAGAACTGAAGTTCGATGAACTTCACATCGGGCTCGAATCGGCATACGACCCGGCACTAAAGCAAATGAACAAAGGTTTTACCGCAAAAGAAGCCTACGAAAACATAGAAAAATTGGTTAAAGCCGGTATGAAGTGGGACGCAATAGTGATGACGGGGGTTGCCGGCAAAGGCAACGGCGAAATTCACATTAGAGAGACCGCCAAATTGCTCAATAAATTTCCTCCATATTTGGTTTCTTTGATGACCACTTCTGTTTCAGAAGGGGCCGAACTTGAAAGAATGGTTGAAGACGGCGAATTTAGAGAATGCACCGAGCTTGAAAAAATCGAAGAGGAGAAGCTTTTGCTTAATCTACTCGAATTCGACGATGCTTATTTCTTTGGGGCGCACAGCTACAACCTGATCCCCATAAACGGCCCTCTTTCACAAAAATCCGAAATAACAGCTCTTATAGACAAGCATTTGTTAACTTTAGACAAAAAATTGTTAAATAGCTCTTATAGAAGGGCAAATATTTAGGAGGATACAAATGGGTAAAACAATACTTCTGACAGGCGCAACTGACGGTATCGGACAAAAAACCGCAATACTGTTGGCGAAAGGCGGACACAATTTGCTTTTGCACGGTAGAGATCGTGCAAAATTAGAAAGAGTACGAGCAGAGATTTTACAGATAAACTCAAAATTAAGTGTAGGTTTGTATGTTGCGGATTTTTCAGATTTACAATCTGTACGTGACATGGCAACCGCCATATTAACCGACATAAAAGTTTTAGATGTACTTATTAACAATGCAGGTATATTCGTTGTAAATAACAACGAAGTTTTAACCAAAGACGGCTACGACATTCGTTTTAGCGTTAATACCATTGCGCCATATATTTTAACCAAACGGCTATTGCCGTTAATGGACGAAACCGGACGTGTCGTTAACGTGTCGTCTGCGGCACAAGCACCCGTAGATTTAGCATCTTTAATTGAGAAAAAGCCTTTTTCTCATGATGCCGGCTATGCACAAAGCAAATTGGCTATCATTATGTGGGGAACGGAAATTGCAAATGCTTACCCTGCCGGCCCCATTGTTATCGCCGTTAATCCGAAATCATTTTTGGGTAGCAAGATGGTTAGACAAGCGTATGGCAGGCAAGGTTATGATTTAAACATAGGCGCCGAAATTTTATGCCAAGCAGCCTTAGCGGACTCGTTTGCGAAGGCCAACGGAAAATATTTCGATAACGACTACGGCCTGTTTTCAACGCCTCACCCATATGCGGAGAACGTACTTGCACGAAAAGAACTTGTAGAATTTTTAAACAGCTTAGTTTAACATATTAATTGCAACAAAAAACAACGTCTCTAAATATTTTTAGAGACGTTGTTTCAACAAAAGTGAAACTATTTGGAGCCATTATATAGTAGTAAAAAACTTTTTACACCATACCAATAATATATTGCACGGTTATTGCAACAATAACCACAAGTGCCGAAATTATAAAACCGTGAAGCATGGGTTTTAACCCTGCTTTTCTCATGCTCTTTATGTCTGTCTTAAGGCCGATTGCCGCAAGCGACATTATCATCAAAAATTGGCTCACCTCTTTTAGCACCGACGAAACTTCGACCGGAATAAACCCTGCACTGTTAAGTCCTGCCAAACCTAAGAATCCGAGAATAAACCATGGTATAACCTTCAACATGTTTAGTTTCTTGCCGGCTACCACTTCCGAATTTGCCGCCGCTTTTTTCAGCTCTCTTTTCTTAATTACCACGCTTATTACAGCAAATACCAAAACGGTGGGTATTATTGCAAGTGTGCGTGTCAGCTTAACCATCGTGGCATAATCACCCGCCGCCTCGCTATAGGCATAGCCTGCCGCCACAACACTTGAAGTGTCGTTTACCGCCGTACCCGCCCAAAGCCCGTATCCCATGTCTGACAACGAAAGTAACTGCCCCATTATTGGGAATATTATTATCATTATCATGTCGAATATAAAAGTTGCCGACATTCCGAAAGCTATGTCTGTGTCGTCTGCATCAATAACGGGTGCTATTGCCGCAATTGCGGAAGCACCGCAAATTCCCGTTCCCGCAGAAATAAGGTTAGACATTTTCCAATTGAGCCCAAGTGCTCGGCCTGTGAAAAAGCCGACTCCAAAACAAGTTGCCAATGTAAATATCATAACGGTAATAGATTGCTGGCCAACCGTCAAAATTGTTGTTATATTAAGAGACGCACCCAACAATATGATGGCCGTTTTAAGTATTGTCTTTGATGTAAAGTTCAGCCCGTATGTAACCGTTTTTGTAGGTTTTTTAAAGTAGTTGATTGCTATGCCGATAAATAAAGCAATTACAGATGCACCAATAATATGGATAGGCAACAAAAATTCTATAAAGCTTGCAACAATCGCTACTCCGCCGGCCAAGGCCAGACCCGGAAAAATATTTTTCATCGGCAACTCCCTTTTTTTATTTATATGTTGATTTTACTATGTTTTTATAATAAAATAAAATAATCATAATTAATGAATTCATAAAAAATATTTATCGAGGTTTGCTATGTTAGATTATAAAATATATACATTTTTAACTTTGTGCAAGACAATGAATTACAGGGTAACCGCAGAAAAACTGAATATGACACAACCGGCCGTAACAAACCATATCAAACAACTTGAAAACGAATACGGTTGCAGGTTATTCATATATAAAAACAGGGTATTATATATGACCAAGCAAGCAAAAATACTTGAGGCTTATGCTAAATCGGCAAAATACAACTCTCAGGAGCTGATTAAAAAACTTTCACAACAAGAAAAAGAAATTTTGCGGATCGGCGCAACAAGAACTATAGGCGAATACATAATTAACAAACAAATTACCGAATTGATGTTGCAAGAAAATATTAACCTAAACTATATCATAAACAACACAGACAGCCTGCTTGCCGCCTTACAAGAGGGAAAATTAGACTATGTTTTTATTGAAGGCTTTTTAAACAAAGAAAATTATTCGCATTACACCTATAAGAAAGAAGAGTTCGTAGGTATTTGTTCACCAAACCATAAGTTTGCGGGCAACTCGGTAAGTTTAGAACAGCTGTTTGATAACCGGCTGATTTTACGTGAAAAGGGTTCGGGAACGAGGGAGGCATTTACTCGGCTGCTGACCGACAGCAACTATACACTGAAAAGTTTTAAAAGCACCATCGAAACTAACTCATTTAAGGCAATAACCGAGTTTGTTTTGGCAGGGGTAGGCATTTCACTTGTATATGAATCGGTTGCAAAAAACACCCCCGGTGCGTGTCGGTTTAAAATCAAAGGCATACAAAGTTTTCACGAGTTCACTTGTGTACATTTAAAAAACACGCCCAAACCAAAGTTTATCGAGAATTTTTTAAAATAAAAGAGCGAGGATATTTTTTCCTCGCCCAGCCTGTCAAAAAAGTTAAAACAGGCTGCTGAGCGTCAAGAAATCTTGCAAGGCTGCGGCGCAAGGTTTTGC
>CAYJNC010000181.1:0-4365 GCA_964371185.1 uncultured Christensenellaceae bacterium | reverse complement strand
CCGTATATCTGTCAAAAATTGCGGTGTAGGTTGCGCTTAAATCTTTCTTTTCCGCCGCCTCACTTTGCAATTGATATAACAGGTCTGTCACTTTAATGTCGTCTGCATACCTTTTGCCGGGTGCAGAAGGCACAACATAGGTGCGAGCCGCATCGGCCATAACAATTTCTTTCATCTTTAATATTTGGTTTGCATCGGCGAGCGAACTACCGCCGAACTTTGTAACTTTAATTTCCATTTTTACCTATCCTTCGTATATTTCATTTTCTTCTATATTTTCAGCGGAAAGCAATCTGCATTCCATGTAATATCTTTTCTCTTCGGCCTCTCCTAACGAGAAAGTTTTCTTTGGCAATACTCCGCAACGGATTATCATGTCGAAAAACTCTTCTTTTTTCAGGGAGTCGAAATAAAAACCGATGTTATCATAATCTTTAGACAAACTTGTGAACGCCTCGTCTCCGTGGATATAGTCTATAGACGAGCCTTTTGTCTTTGATATGTAATCTTCAAAAATACTTTGCACCTCGCCAACCGCAAGCGGATGGTTTGGTTTTTCTATAATAATTTTTCCCGAACCGTCTCTGTATTGGAAAGGTATTATAAAGCCGCCGTCTTGGGTTGTGGTTTCTTTCCTAAACCTGCCGAACAGCAGTTTTGCGTCTAAACCTTTTGCTTTTAATCTTTCTACAATAAATTGAACGCACTGCGCCGGATTAACATGGAACATTACTCTGTGTATGGGCATAAATTCTACTGCCGAATCTTGCACGTTTATCACTTCGCAAAGCGCAAACCTTTTTTCATGGTTTTCTTTTTCTTCTTCGCTTAACCCTATTTTTATTTGTTCCCAAATTGTTTTGGCCGTTGCCAAAGAATGGTTGCCGTCTCCTACGCAATAAAGCATGTTGTCATGCCTTTTTAACTTAGATATCGCCTCTGCGGTTTCGTCTAACAAATTTTCGTCGGAAACCAACCAGCCTTCGAGCGAACCGCCGTCCATCATCAAATCGAAATCATATATTTTTTGCAAACTGTTTCTTTGCGCATGAAGGTTTCCTATAACACTGTCGGTCGGATCATCTATCATGAGCATAATATGCGGCATTTCTATTGGGGCATTCATACGGATTTTAACCCTTGGCGGTATTCTTGATAACACCGTTTGTTCGGTTGCACGAATTGTTGGCGTACTGCCTTCCGTGTAATCGTATTCTTCCAAATCCATTGCAAGGAGTATGCCTTTTCGTACGTTATTGCCAATTGTACGCTCTGTCAAAATTATTCCCTGTGGCAAAACTTCCAAAACACCGTCTTCTAAATAATCGTACATTGTTTGGTTAATGTTTTGTATGTCTACATCCACGTTGTCACCCTCTAAATATATCTCGGGTAGCATTATATGCAGTGTGCTCGGAGCCGAACCAACCGTTTTTTCCACACTGTTCCAATAATCAGGTTGCGATGTAAATTGGTCGCAAGCCACACAAGACCACTTTTTTAGGTTTACACCCTCGGCGGGAACCATAACTTCCGGGACGCTAAAACCTAATGATTTGGTATTTTTCATGTTAAACCTCCGCTTTTCTTCGAATCCCTAATAAATTCTTATATAATATACCATTTTTTTGCATGTTTTTCAATAGAACTATTCTCTTTTGGACGACTTTACGGTAAAATAATATAGAATTGAAAATTTAAGATTTTTATTGTAAAAGTTTGAGGAGATAAAAAAACAGTGGATTTTATACAAATTGAAAAAAAATGGCAAGAAAAATGGGCAAAAACAGATTTATACAAGTTTGACCCCAACAGCAAGAAAGAAAAAAAGTATGTTTTAGAAATGTTTTCCTATCCTTCGGGTGCAAACCTTCATGTCGGACATTGGTATAACTACAGCCTTTCTGATTCCTACGCACGTTTTATGCGCATGAACGGCTACAACGTGTTTCACCCAATGGGCTTCGATGCGTTTGGCCTGCCGGCGGAAAACTACGCAATTAAAACCGGTATTCACCCAAAAGATTCTACCCTAAAAAACATAGAAACGATGGAAAAACAGTTAAAAGCCGTTGGTGGCACTTGGGATTGGAACTACGAGCTTGTTACTTGTATGCCCGATTATTACAGGTGGACTCAATGGTGCTTTTTGCAACTTTATAAAAACGATTTGGCCTACAGAAAAGAAGCGCCTGTAAACTGGTGTCCTTCCTGCCAAACCGTGCTTGCAAACGAACAAGTTATAGACGGTTGTTGCGAACGTTGTAGCACACAAGTCATTAAAAAACTTTTGACTCAGTGGTTTTTTAGGATCACAAAATACGCAGAACAGCTTTTAGACGGTTTAAACGAAATAGATTGGCCGGAAAAAACAAAGCTCATGCAAAAAAACTGGATCGGTAAGTCTGTAGGTGGCGAAATAACCTTCTCCCTAACAGGATCCGACAAAACTTTCACGGTGTTCACGACACGTGCAGACACCTTGTTTGGTTGTACCTATGTTGTAATATCGCCCGAACATCCTCTGTTAGACGAAATAACAACCGCCGACCAAAAACAAGCGGTTGAACACTATAAAGAGTATTCTTCTAAGGCGACGGAAATAGACCGTTTGTCCACCACTCGTGAAAAAACCGGTGTGTTTACGGGCGCTTATGCCAAAAACCCAATAAACGGCAGAGAAATTCCCGTTTATACAGCCGACTATGTTTTGGCAAGCTACGGAACCGGCATCGTCATGGCCGTACCTGCACACGACACCCGTGATTTTGCTTTTGCACAAAAATATAATCTACCGATAGAACGAGTAATAGACGCACCGACCGCCGACTTAGATAACGAACTTCCTTATGTAGAGCATGGTGTGCTTGTTAACAGCGGTGAATTTGACGGACAAACAACCAACGAAGCAAAAGACAACATATTAAAACACCTGTCACAATCAAACGAGGGTGGTTTTAAAATCAACTATAGGTTAAGAGACTGGCTGGTTTCTCGCCAACGCTATTGGGGTGCACCTATCCCCATGGTTTACTGTGAAAAATGCGGAGAAGTACCCGTGCCCGAATCGCAATTGCCGGTGTTACTTCCATATGATGTAGATTTTACCCCCGACGGAACTTCACCCTTGCAAAAACACGAAGATTTCGCCTCCACCACCTGCCCCACTTGCGGTGGCAAGGCAAAGCGAGACGTCGACACTATGGATACCTTCGTTTGCTCTTCCTGGTACTATCTGCGTTACCCTGACAACAAAAACGAGAACGAGGCATGGTCAAAGCAAATAATAGATTCGCTGTTGCCGGTTGACAAATACATAGGCGGTGCCGAGCACGCTTGTATGCACTTGCTTTATGCAAGGTTTTTCACGAAGGCATTTTGCGACATGGGTTATTTATCATTTAACGAACCGTTTAAATCTCTCGTACATCAGGGCACAATTTTAGGGCCGGACGGCGAGAAGATGAGCAAGAGCCGAGGAAATGTTGTTTCGCCCGACAAACACATAAGCACCTATGGCGCAGACACATTAAGGCTGTATCTTGCGTTTGGCTTCAACTACATAGAAGGCGGCCCATGGAACGACGACGGCATAAAATCTATACATAAATTTTTAGAACGTGTAGAACGTTTGGTAGAACGTGTTTCTTCTTTAGAAGGTGGCAACGGAACTGTCGACGAAGCGGTTAACTATCGTCTGCACTACACAATCAAACATGTATCCGCCGACATACCTCTATTTTCTTTTAACACTGCTATCGCAAGAATTATGGAGCTTGTTAACGCCCTATATAAATACACCGACGGCAAAGCCGACTCGGTTTTTGCAAAAGAGGCCGTTAAAAAACTATTGATGTTATTAAGCCCGTTCGCTCCTCATGTTTGCGAGGAACTGTGGGAAACTTTAGGTCAGCAATATTCTATATTCAACCAAGATTTCCCGGTTGCCGAAGAAAGTGCGCTAACACAAAGCACTGTAAACATGGGCTTGCAGCTCAACGGCAAAGTGCGTGCAAAGTTCGACATATCTTCGACCGCAACAGACGAGCAAGTTAAAGACTATGTCTTTGAAAATTTTGCCGATTTACTCGAAGGCAAAGAAGTTGTTAAGTTTATTGTTGTAAAAGGAAGAATTGTAAACATAGTTGTAAAATAGATTATTACTTTTTTTGGTGGAGTCGAAATAAACCGACTTCACCTTTTTTATTGCCTGAAAAATTTTTAAAGACACTTTAAGACTTTTTAAGACCTTAAAAAAAATTGACATTAAAAAGAGCGAATTTCTTCGCCCTTTCAATTATCCATTTTCAATTTTCAATTATCCATTGACTTTGACCTTAAACCGAACAAAGTTGGTAGCGAAAA
>CAYJNC010000180.1:0-4373 GCA_964371185.1 uncultured Christensenellaceae bacterium | reverse complement strand
GCATCTGCACCGGCCGGAACATTGTTTAAAAACTTCGGTTTCACAGTAGAAAACGTTGTTGAAAAAGCCATGAAAGTAGCTAAATAACAACTTAAATATTTTTTAATCAGTAACACATAAAGGCTGTAGCGAAGAAATTCGTTACAGCTTTTTTTGTTCGTCTGCAAAATAATAGTAGATTCAAATATACTTACACACAAAAACAGAGGTACCAAACGGCACCTCTGCTTAATTGTTTTATTGCGTTTTGTTACAAAACAGTTTATTTGCCTTCTGCCATCCATTTGTAATGTGCATAGCGTTCTTTTGCATCTTCTTCTGTTTGTGCCAACAGGTCTTCTGCGATATCCGGGAACAACTGTTTCAAGGATCTGTATCTTGTTTCACTCATGATAAATTCTTGGAAGTCTGCTGTAGGCTCTTTAGAATCTAAGATGAACGGGTTCTTTCCTTGTTCTTTTAATTCCGGATTGAATCTGTATAATGCCCAGTAACCTGCATCTACCGCACGTTTTTGCTCTAACTGAGCTTTACCCATGTTGATACCATGGTTGATACACGGTGCGTATGCGATTATGATTGACGGACCCGGATAAGCTTCTGCTTCAAGCATTGCTTTTAACAATTGGTTTTGGTTAGAACCCATTGCAACAGATGCAACGTATACGTAACCGTATGTCATAGCAATAGCGCCGAGGTCTTTCTTTTTAACTTTCTTACCCGAAGCTGCGAATTTAGCAATCGAGCCTGTGGGTGTAGCTTTAGAAGCCTGACCGCCTGTGTTTGAGTAAACTTCAGTATCCATAACAAGGATGTTAACATCTTGTCCCGATGCGATAACGTGGTCTAAACCGCCGTAGCCGATGTCGTATGCCCAGCCGTCACCACCGAAGATCCAAACAGATTTCTTAACGAAAATGTCTTTTCTTTCAAGGAGAGACTGTACGCAACCGCATTCGCAATCGCCTGCTTTTTCAAGAGCAGCTATAAACGCTTCAGAAGCAGCTTTGCTTGCTTCGCCATCGTTGAAAGCTTCTACCCAAGCTTTTGCAGCTTCAACTACTTCGGCATTTTTGCCGTTTTCAATTACTTTTTCAACGTCTTCTTTAAGAGCGGCTCTTCTTGTTGTGAAGGCAAGGTTCATGCCGTAGCCGAACTCTGCATTATCTTCAAACAATGAGTTTGCCCAAGCGGGGCCGTGGCCTTTGTCTGTAACTGTGTACGGACAAGTCGGAGCACTACCGCCATATATTGAAGAACATCCTGTTGCATTTGCAATTGTCATTCTGTCGCCGAACAATTGAGTAACCAATTTAACGTAGGGTGTTTCACCACAACCTGCACAAGCACCCGAGAACTCGAACAACGGTCTTAGGTATTGGCTTTCGGGAACTGTTGTTTTCTTGATATCAACTGCCGGTTCAGGCAATGCGGCAACATAATCCCAGTTTGCAGCTTGTTCTTTTTCTTGTTCTACAAGAGGTTTCATAACAAGTGCTTTTTGTTTTGCCGGACAAACTTGTGCGCAGTTTCCGCAACCTGTACAGTCGAGCGGAGAAACTTGCATACGATATTCAAACCCTGCTTTACCGCGAGCCGGTTTTGTAACATAGTCTCCCGGAGCAGCCTTAGACTGTTCTTCTGTTGTCAAGAACGGACGGATAGCAGCATGCGGACAAACATATGAACATTGGTTACACATGATACAGCTTTCCGGTTGCCATTCGGGAACGTTTACGGCAATACCGCGTTTTTCAAATTTAGTTGTGCTGATCGGAACGAAACCATTCGGGTTGAATGCCGAAACAGGAAGTTCGTCGCCTTTTTGAATAAGAATCGGGTGAACTAATTCGCGGAAGTATTTGTCTTCAGGAACAGGAGCCGGAGCCGCACCCTCGGTTGTTGTTGCCCAGCTATCCGGGTAGGATACTTCTTTAACCGCCATGCCGGCATCAACAGCCTTACAGTTCATGTCAACGATTTCTTGACCTTTTTTACCGTATGACTTGTCTATAGCTTTTTTCATGTATTTGATTGCATCTTCTTCGGGAATGATGTTTGCGATTTTGAAGAATGCAGATTGCATAACCATGTTTGTTCTGCCACCAAGTCCGATTTCGCCTGCAATTTTAATAGCATCTATGTTATAGAATTTAAGTTTTTTCTGAGCTATAACATTTTTAACGCTTGCCGGAAGTTCATTTTCCATTTCAGCGTCTGACCAAGGCGAGTTTAATAAGAATGTGCCGCCTTCTTTGATTCCTTGTAACATGTCGTAACGGATAACGTACGACGGATTATGACATGCAACCATGTTCGGTCTTGTTACTAAGTAAGCAGACTGAATGGGAGATGTTCCGAAACGCAAGTGAGAAACAGTTACGCCGCCCGATTTTTTGGAATCGTATGAGAAGTAACCTTGTGCATACATGTCTGTATGGTCACCGATGATTTTGATAGAGTTTTTGTTTGCACCAACCGTACCGTCAGCACCGAGGCCGTAGAATTTAGCCGAGAACAAACCTTCGGGAGAAGCGTCTATAAGTTCGCCCATCTCTAAAGATGTGTTTGTTACGTCGTCAACAATACCAACTGTGAAGTGGTTTTTCGGTGTAGCCGCGTGCATGTTGTCGTAAACCGCTTGGATCATTGTGGGCGTAAATTCTTTTGAACCGAGGCCATAACGTCCGGCATACACATCAACTGTGCGTTTTGCTTCAAACAATGCTGTAACAACATCTTCGTATAAAGGTTCGCCCAAAGAACCGGGTTCTTTTGTGCGGTCTAATACTGTTATAGATTTAACGGTAGCCGGAATAGCGTCTACAAATGCGCTTGCATCGAAAGGTCTGTACAAACGAACTTTGATAGCACCGTATTTTTTGCCTTCTTTAGCATTCAAGTAGTTGATTGTTTCTTCTGTTACGTCTGCACCCGAACCCATGATGATGATGATTTCTTCAGCATCGGGAGCACCAACATAATCAAACAAGTTGTATTGACGTCCGAATGTTTTAGCGAACTCGTTCATTACATCTTGAACGATTCCCGGTGTAGCGTTGTAGAATTTGTTTGCCGCTTCTCTGTTTTGGAAGTAGATGTCCGGGTTTTGAGCCGTACCTTGTTGGTGCGGATGTTCCGGATTCATAGCATTCTTACGGAAGTCGCTAACGGCATCCATGTCTAATAATTCGCCTAATTTGTCATACTCTAACATTTCGATTTTTGAAACTTCGTGTGAAGTTCTGAAACCATCGAAGAAGTGTACAAAAGGAACTTTTGCTTTAACTGTAGCTAAGTGAGCAACAGCCGCCATATCCATAGCTTCTTGAACAGAAGCCGAAGCAAGCATTGCAAAACCTGTTTGTCTTGCTGCCATAACGTCTGCATGGTCTCCGAAGATAGAAAGCGCATGAGCCGCAAGTGCCCTTGCCGAAACGTGGACCCCAGCCGGTAAAAGTTCACCCGAAATTTTGTACATATTCGGAATCATCAAAAGCAAACCTTGAGACGCCGTAAATGTTGAAGTGAAAGCACCTGCTGCAAGAGAACCGTGCACCGCACCTGCTGCACCCGCTTCCGATTGCAACTCGGAAATACGCATGGTTTGTCCGAAGATGTTCTTTCTTCCCATTGCTGCCCATTCATCACATGATTCAGCCATCGGAGAAGAAGGAGTGATTGGGTAAATCGCGCCTACGTCCGAAAACGCATATGCTACGTGAGCGGCAGCGGTATTACCATCAATTGTTTGTTTTGCCATTATATAGACCTCCTAAAATTATATATATATAAATTATTCTCAAACATTTTCATTATAGTATCTTAGTGTAAAAAAATCAAGGAAATTACCGTTTTTTCCGCACCTTTTACTCATTTTTTCACAATTTCGTAATATATGCTACTTACAAGCACGAATAATTGCGAAAACGACAAGTAAATTTATGATAAACGCAAGTATCATAGGCACTTTAAATTTTAATTTTCTTGTTTTGTGCGAAAATGCCGCCGACCCAAGAATTATTCCCGTTCCACCCATAAAAAACGCAAACAAAAGCAACGTTCTTTCGCTTATCCGACGGCCGCCTTTTTTAGCAAACAGCTTGTCTGCGCCCATCAAAACAAACGAAACAATGTTTAAAGCAATAAATATTATGATACTTACAGTTGTATATGTGTTTACCATTTTACTCTTAATTTCTTATACATTTTTTTAAACGTCTTGCGCTCTTCCCTCGGCACAACCGGCACGCCGTTTGCGTTGACGTTGAAAACGGCACATTCAACTATGTTAAAGTCGCATTCGTCATGAATATATCTGTCTACAATGCTTATTAAACTAAGGCTTTTTTCAATCGCCTTGTCTATTAGCA
>CAYJNC010000179.1:0-4429 GCA_964371185.1 uncultured Christensenellaceae bacterium | reverse complement strand
GCCGAGAATGTTACTTCTTCGCCTGCTTGAGCATTTAATTTTTCTACTTTAATTAAATTGCCTTTTTCGACTTTAAACTGCTTACCGCCTGTTTTAATAATAGCGTACATATTTTTTCCTCCTCACTCCGGTCTCGCCGCAATCGGTCCGCCATTTAAGACGTGTTTTTCCTTGCACCTTATGCGTGCGGTTCAATTAAGAGTTTTACCACGTTTTTCACTGTTCGTCAACAAAATATTTGTGCTTTCGTCAACTTTGACATATCCGTAACCGCAGTAATTTTAATATGGTCGGAAGAATACCCGGGAACACCCTTAATATAAAACACAACATCGCCGCAATTCGGCAAAATTGCCTGATTCTGATTATTCTTGTTTACCACATAATCTTCTAATGCCGGCCCCACTTCCACCAAATACGTTTTGTGCGATTTGTTATTCAATGTGCGTATCACTTCTCTTCTAAGGCGCATCGCCATGTTGTCTAAGTTATATATTTTCCCGCTGCCTCCACAAGTAGGACATGTCATCTGTGTAAGTGCCGAAAGCTTATGACGCACTTTTTTTCGTGTGATTTCTACCAATCCAAGTTCTGTCATGCCAAGCACATTAACTTTAATTCTGTCTTTTTTTGTCGCCTCTACCAAGCTGTCTAACACCGCTTTTCTGTTTGGCTCGTTGTCCATGTCTATAAAATCAACGATTACTATGCCGCTGATGTCTCTTAGGCGAATCTGCTTGGCAATCTCTTCCGCCGCCTCTTTGTTTGCATTTAATATTGTGTCTTGCAGGTTGTCTTCGCCTATATATTTGCCTGTGTTAACATCTATAACCGTAAGTGCTTCTGTCTCGTCTATTACCAAATAACAGCCGTTTTTCAGCCACACCTTGCGCGAACTTGCCTTGTTTATTTTTTCCTCTAATTCATAGTAGTCAAAAATATTGTCTTTTCCCTCATACAGGCTCAGCCTGCTTGCCATGTTTGGCGAAATAATATTTGCAAGGGCCGTAATTTTCTCGAAATAATCTTTGTCATTTATAATAAACTCCGCAACATCTTCCGTAAACATGTCTCTGACCGTGCGGAACAACAAGTTTTCTTCCGCATTGATCAACCGAGGTGCCGTAACAAATTCTGTTCGATCACAAATCTTATGCCACAAACGAACATAAAAACGAAGTTCCGCCTCTATCTCTTCTTCCGTCGCAAACTCTGCCGACGTACGCAAAATAACACCCATATGCTCGGGCTTTATGCGGGTGGTAATTTCTTTTAACCTCTCACGTACGCTTTCGTCGGAAATTTTCCTCGAAACGCCTACATGGTCAACGGTAGGCATAAGAACCAAAAGCCTTCCGGGCAGCGTAACATGAGTCGTGACTCTTGCGCCTTTGTTTCCACCCGACTGCTTTAAAATTTGTACCATAATTTCCTGGTTTGGTTTTAATATATCTTTAATGTTGGGAATTTCAAGCTTTTTCTTGATATGATCGCTATCTTCTTGCGTATCAAACTCAAAATCTTGCTCGTCACACAAAATATCACCGGCATATAAAAACGCATTCTTATCTAACCCGATGTCAACAAATGCCGCTTGCATTCCCGGCAAAATATTCGCAACTTTTCCTTTGTAAATATTGCCGACTAATCTCTCTTTCCCCCGTGTCTCTACTTGAATTTCAACTAAATTCCCGTCTTCAAGCAATGCCACTCTTGCCTCGTATGTATTAACGTCGGCGACTATTTTTCTAACCATTACTACTCCTCACGCAGTGGTGCTTATCATTGCCAAACTGCTATTATTTTTGCGAGAGCGCACTAAACGGCACTACTCGTCCTTCTGTTTTTGCATAACACTCTATGCGACAAATACTAAATTGCGCCGCAACCTCTGCCTCATTCATGATGGCATTGGCTACAACTGCAGGGTTTAACGCACGTTCCGAAGAATTCATTAATGTCAGTGTTATTACGTTATCTACCCACCCCATTTGCAGTATCAGCGGAACTATGTCGACCTCTTTCCCCTTTCGGTCTTTTGTGACATAATTTTCGCTTTCTGCAATCTTTTTTGTTGCACTTATTATTCTACCACATTCCGCATCATTTTCAAACGTAAAAGTTATACTATATTTTGCGCTATGATTTAGCGACATCAATTTTTTATTGCTGTCCTTAATTGCAAACACTTCTATCACCCGAATGTCTTCGGGTAAGATAGAATTTAAACGCAACACCGTTTGCGTCTGCAACTCTTCTTCTTGCATTGCAACCTCTATGTAATCGGCCATTGTTTCATAGCCGACAGACAACGGCGACGCAAAAGACATGACTATGTGTGGGTTAAACCCTTTTGAGTATGCCGCCTTTAGGTTTGCCCTTCTTATTGCACGAAAAAAGGTACGCTGCATGTCTAAGTGTGATATGAACCTTGCGGCACCCTTCCTTGCATATTTTATCACCATCTTCATATAATATCCTCCGTGCCATGCAATTTACAGCCTTTGTCTACAAGCCCACAATTAGCACAAGCAATCCGACAATCTTTCGTTAATTCCTCAGAAAACGCCTTCTTCTTCTCACGCAATAAATATTCGTTTGAAATTAAACTATCTATGTGCGAATATGGTAAAATTTCGCTTTCTTCTCGCTCCCTCGCCGCATAAAAATCAGGATCTACAGAACATTCTTCAAACGCATTTGCATAATATTCATAACGGAAAAACTCGTTCCAGGCGTCCATCTTCGCACCGTTTTTATACGCTTGTAAAATAACCCGGGCAAGCCTTCTGTCTCCTCTGGCAAAAACACCTTCCAAAACGCTGACTTTTGCATCGTGATAGTTAAACTTAACACCTTTTATCTTTAGCTTGTCCTTTAAAAACATTTGCTTGCTTCTAAATTCTTCTACGGTGTCTTGTGCCACCCACTGAAAAGGCGTCCCCGGTTTTGGAACAAAACATGAAACGCTTACCGTCACCGTAAGTTGCCCGTTTCTTTGTCCTTTTGGCACTTCATAATAAAGCTCTCTTATCTCTTTTACCAAAGAAACAATTCCTTCCATGTCTTTCATTGTCTCTGTCGGCAAACCCATCATGAAATATAGTTTAACCCGAGACACACCGCTCAAGAATGCTTTTTTAAGCGAAGACAATATGTCTTCATGGGTTATGTTTTTGTTTATGACGTCTCTTAAC
This sequence comes from uncultured Christensenellaceae bacterium, assembly GCA_964371185.1. Classification (GTDB taxonomy): domain Bacteria; phylum Bacillota; class Clostridia; order Christensenellales; family Christensenellaceae; genus CAYJNC01. The sequence continues at coordinate 1,232 of CAYJNC010000179.1, read as the reverse complement.
CTTTGCGTGCCCGCCTCGGGCGCAAATGTTAGGCCTGTTTTTCTTATTTGGTGAAGCTGCTGCGCAAAATTAAAACTGTTTAAACGCAACGACGGCAAAGAAACCGACACACGTTTTTCTTTGTATTCTTCTATCAAATCGTCTATCAACGAGTTTATTGAAGAGTAATCCCCGGACGAAAGCGAACATAGCGAAATTTCATCGTATCCGGTGTTTTCTATAACGCTTTGCGCAACTTCTTTCACTTTCATTTGGTCACGTTCTCTTATCGGGCGCGTCATGTAGCCGGCCTGGCAAAATCTACATCCGTTAGAGCATCCACGCATAATTTCGAGCGTGCATCTGTCATGAACCGTCGCAATGTATGGCACAACCGGATTGGTACAAGTTTTTGCGTTGTCAAAATCCGCAACAAACCTGCGCTCTACCTTTTCGTTTGCACCTTCTTTCGCAATAATTTTCGCTACGGTGCCGTTTGCATTGTACTCGACTTCATACAACGAAGGCACGTAAATCCCTTTTATCTGCGCCGCACACTTCAAAAATTCCGACCTTATAAAACCTTCTTTTTTATGCTTTCGATACAGTTCACAAAGTTCTACCGTAACTTCCTCGCCTTCCCCGATAACAAAAATATCAAAAAAATCGGCAATAGGTTCCGGGTTAACCGTACAGGCTCCCCCGCCTATCACAATCGGCATATTGTCTGTTCTGTCCTTTGCAAAAAACGGTATTTTCCCAAGTTCCAACAATGTCAAAACATTTGAATAAGACATCTCATAAGACAAATTTATCCCCACGATGTCAAACTCATAAAGCGGTTTCTTTTCTTCTAACGACCACAACGGCAAATTGTTTTCCCTCATTTGCTCGGCCATATCCACCCACGGGCAATATACCCTTTGCGCAAAAATAAAGTCTTGATCGTTTAACACTTCGTATAGTATGGAAAGGCCTAAATTGCTCATGCCCACTTCGTATGTGTCTGCAAAACATAGCGCGAAATTTACGTCCGCATCTTCTTTTAAGACGCCGTTCCACTCGCCCCCCGTGTATCTTGCAGGTTTCTCAATTTTTTGCAGAACACTTTCAAAAATCCTGATTTCTTGTTCTTTTTTTGTTATATTACTCAAACTTGTTTCCGCCTTCCTCTTCGCATATCTATGCTGATTACCAGCCCATATGCAGCCAAACTCGTAACCAAATTAGAACCTCCCGAACTCATAAACGGC
>CAYJNC010000178.1:0-4458 GCA_964371185.1 uncultured Christensenellaceae bacterium | reverse complement strand
ATTTAAACATGGGTATCACGGGTGCGGCCATAGGCCTTAATTCTACCTACCTCCTACCTGCCATAATTTTTTGCGTTTTGCTGTTTGTAAAAAAGAACTGGGCATTACACTTTGTTAAACCGAAAAAACACAAAAAATTTATGCTGAACGTTTGTTCTAACGGTTCTTCCGAAATGGTGACTAACCTTGCAATTTCAACCGTCACAATTGTCCTTAATTTACTAATGAGAGATTTACACGGCGAAAACGGCATAGCGGCCGTAACCGTAATTGCATCTATGCAGTTTTTCCTAAATTCCATATACATCGGTTTTGGAGCGGGTGTTGCGCCAATATTCGCCTTTGCGCAAGGCAGAAAAGATTATGACCAAACAAAAAACGTATTTAAAATATCTATTAAATTTGTGCTGATAAGCTCTGTTGTGCTGGTGCTTATATCCATGTTTTTTAAAGATTTCATAGTGGGGATATTTATAGACGAGAACAGCCCCGCCTTTGAACTTGCGATTAACGCTTTTTCTATTTTCTCGCTCGGTTATTTGTTTGCCGGCACTAATATTTTCTCGTCTGTCTTTTTCACGAGTATGTCAAACGGAAAAATATCGGCACTTATTTCGTTCTTACGAACTTTCGCCTTCATCTTGGGTATGCTTGCCATACTGCCAAATCTTTTTGCGACAACAGGGGTTTGGCTGTCTATTCCCATAGCGGAATTATTGGCGGTGATTGTTTCTATTGCCCTGTTAAAAAAATATAGAAGTGTTTATCATTATTGATTTGCAATTATGTGCGCATAGTTTACACTTCCAAATAAATGCACATTGCTGTACAATCATAATATGACCTATGCCTCAATATTATTATATGGGGGTGTTGAAAAGGTTCGATTAATGAAATTATGACTTTTTTCAACACTACCTGCATGGAAAAACAGGAGAAAAGCAATGGAAAATTCACAAGAACGATCTCCCCTTTATTATTTTGAAGAGATATGTAACATACCACATAAAAGCGGAGACGAAAAACATATTATAAAATATTTAACCGACTTTGCCAAAAAACACAACTTAGAATACCGAACAGACGACCAACTAAACTTGCTTATCAAGAAAAAAGGGTCTGCGGGAAAAGAAAATTGTGCGCCTCTCGTGCTGCAATCGCACGTAGACATGGTGTATGTTAAAACTCCCGATTCTAAGCACGTTTACGGCCAGCCCTTAGAGTTGATTAAAGAAGGCGACCGTCTTTTTGCAAAAGATACTTCCTTAGGTGCCGACAACGGGATCGGTGTAGCAATAACGCTCGCCATATTATGCTCAGAACAAATTACTCATCCGCCTATCGAAGCGGTTTTTACGGTTAAAGAAGAAGACGGCCTCATTGGTGCCTCTTTTTTTCCGACAGATTGGTTGGTTGGGCGTCGGCTGATAAACTTAGACAGCGAAGAGGAAAATTCATTAATAGTCGGCTGTGCCGGCGCATTTCGTAGCCAAATCTTGCTTGCCGGCGAAAGAATATCCCCTCCGGATAATTTGCAAAAAGCTATGTATATCGGTATAGACGGCTTAACAGGCGGTCATTCGGGGATAGACATAAACAAAAACAGGGGTAACGCAAATGTACTTATGGGTAGATTACTCGGTGAATTAAACAATAGATTCGACTTCCTAATTGCACACATCGAGGGTGGCATTCGTATGAACAGCATTCCTACAAGTTCTCGTGCAATAATTTATATAGACGAACAGGGGCATTTGGCATTAACCGAACATTTGAAGCATGTAACTTCGCAGATTATTGACGAGTATACGGCAACCGACACAAATATAAATATTTCTTTTGGCGAGTACGGCGAGCACAAAGAAAACATTCTACCTTTTTGTGAAAAATCTACACTAAATATTATAGATGCAATTTCTCTGCATCAAAACGGCGTGTTGCAAACAGACCTTACGACGAAAAACCTTGTTATAACGTCTTCAAATTTAGGGCAACTTACTACAAAAGACAATTGCGTTTCTCTTCTTTCAAGCGTTCGCAGTAATATCAATTCTCAAAAAGACGCCGCCGCAAACAAGCTTAAATCTCTCTCCCGGCTATTGGGAGCCAAAATAATTTTCGATTCTACCTATCCGGCATGGGAATATGCGCATTCTTCACCTTTAAGAGAATTATATGTTAGCAATTACTTGGCAGAGTACGGCAAACCGCCACATACAGAAGTAATTCACGCAGGCTTAGAATGCGGTATCTTGGTAGATAAATACCCAACCATCGATGCAATTTCTGTTGGGCCAAACATATATAACGTGCATTCAACCAATGAATATTTAAGCCTTACTTCGTTAAACCGTTTCTACAGCTTTCTCATAAAATTCATTAGCAGCTGTTAAAAATCTGTATATAATAAAAAGGGGAAAGTTATATTAAACCTTCCCCATAATTTTTATATAGCAAATCTTTTACTATCTTAAAACTTGTTAGCCTATTTGCTCTTCGATATCAGATACCATAATATCCCAGGCAGTTGCCAAATCAGGATCATTTCCAAACAAACCACTTGTGCCAACCACGAAAACTTCCGCACCTGCGTCATACAATTTTTTATATGTATTCTTATTGCAAGAACCGTCTACCTGAATTTCATAGGTGTAGCCTTTTTCTTCTTTCAAGCGTTTTGCCTGTGTCATTTTGCCTAAAGCTTCTTCTACAAACGGCTGTCCCGCATAACCCGGGTCTACCGACATGAATGTAATCATGTCTAAATGATGAATATAGGGCATGATGATTTCAAGCGGCATGGCCGGATTAATAAACGCACCTGCCTTCTTACCCGCTTGCTTAATTTGGTTGATTAACCTAAACGCCCTCGGCTGAACAACATTCGGATCAAAGCAAACAAACTCTGCGCCCGAATCTAAACATGCCTTAACCAAGTCTGTGTCTGTGTTGTCTACCATTAAATGCGCATCCATAGGAACGTCTGTTATTTTTTTTAATTGATCCATAAATACAGGAGCAAGACACATATTTTTAACATAATGCCAATCTATGATATCTACGTGTAGATAATCTGCCTTTTTTAATACCTTCATTTGTTCTTGAACATTCATCATGTCCATACACATTAAAGATGGTGCAATTTTTACTTTCATTTTTTCTTCCTTTCAAGCAATAAATTAGTTTTTTAGCACATATATATTATACACAACTATTAGACCAAAGTTCAATGCTTCTCCCATATTTTCTATTGTAATTTTAGCGTTTCTGAAACAAACTACCCAAAAACAACAAATATTTATAACATATATGAATAAATCCGCTTTATTTTCAATTTTTTTTGATAATAATTGTTTAGAGTCTACTTTTTAGTGTATATATAAAATAGACGTAGACAGAGTCTTAAAACAACAAGCAACATGTTTAAGACAGCGTAATTGATAATTAAAGAAAGGTGTGATTCCAATGTGCAGTAATGAACCAATAAGCGTTGGCATCCACAACAAATCATCGTTTTAATTGACCTGTATGCAATTAAGGGATTACGGAGAACATAGCACTATAAATGCTACTGAAAATTTAGCATACCGTAACGACGGTCGTAAATAAGACCGTAGCAGGATAATAAAAAATATTATTCGTAAAGAAGGATAGTATGGTTTATTCGATGAAATTGTAGTACAAGTAAGCCTAAACAGAGCTAAATCTGTATAACACACGTGATTTGAATAGTGAATGCCTAAAGATCAGTACGTAAGAAGCAACAAAAATAGATATCTGCGAAAGTTGAATTATATGTAAATACAAAACAGCAAGCATTATTTATGCTGTTACATAAAATATCAACGGCCGGCAAGAACCGATGGGGAAAGCATGGCACAAAGATGTTTATACTATTTAAGGTTAGTTAAAATATAATATTGTTAGTAGTTTAAAATAATAATTATAGATTTAAATTTACCGCAACACGCCAAGCTTACAAGAAGGTTCGACGTAAGTGAAAAGAGTTAGTTAATTATATAGTTGTGGTAAATCGTTGTCGGTATTAATAAGTGAAAGAGGTACTAAAGTACCGACAAAAAAAGACGTATCGAGTAGGGCTCAAAGTAATAAAAGAGATTTTTGCAACAAAGATATGTTAAAAAAGCTTTCTATTATTTGGCAAAGAAATGCGGCACTCGGTAGTAGAAAGAAAAAAAGGTTTAAGGTCTGTATAGAGATATAAATAAGACGAAAACTTTTCGTCGGGTGAACAACCTCTCTTCGCACCACTTGTAAGGATTGTTAGTTAGATAGTTGGTTAGTTAAGTGTTTTAAAGTAATCTTTACAAAAGCAACAAGGGTAGCGATATAAATGTAGAACTCTATATAGGTAGCAGTGCAATCAACAGCACTTGAAAAACAGCAAAAGTAGAGTAAAATATATGCCCCAATCATATTTTCGCTCTATAAGCCGTA
>CAYJNC010000177.1:0-4459 GCA_964371185.1 uncultured Christensenellaceae bacterium | reverse complement strand
AGTCCTAAGGTTTTTCAAGTCCTAAGGTCTTGCAGGTCAAAACCGTAGGGCGTTGCCCTACAACCTTCTTAGGAACACTGTTCCTAAGAAGTTAATGATTGTAAACTATCGTGTAGCAACCATACTCGTGGTTCGTAAGATGTCTAATTACAAGTGGCAGTGAAATGTATGTTAAGGGTTGCTGTGCTATAAATTTCAAATTTTAGAGTTTGTTTATTCTTATTAGTGTTGTTTGACATCGAAAAAATACTATGTTAAAATTTAATTACACAATAAAAAATCAAAGTGAGGGGTAATTATGAAAAAACGAATAGTAGGGATTATTTTAGCGATTGTTTTGGTATTTAGTTTTGGTAGTGTTGCTTTTGCCGCAACTCCAACAGGCACGGTTGTTACAGGTGTAACACCTACACTTCCGTCGGGACAACAACTATACATAACGGCGACTCATGCCCAGGGTACAGCTCAATGGACTGCAGCGAGCGAATTGATCGATAAAGCAACAGATTTAAGAGGTATGGAGTTAATTGCTTTAGCAGAGTTGGCTGTTTTCGACTCGCATATGGAAGACTATGTTCCCAATAATTTATTGGTGGAAGTTGAGTACGGTTTCTCATTGGCTGCACCTCTTGGTATTACAGTGTCCGGAGATATGCCGGTTTATATGAATTCGAATATGACAGGTGGTTGGGAGAAAGTAGGCACTGTTGATTCTGTTAAAACACAAATGGGCTTTGGTTTATTTGCGATTTATGGTACACCAAGTACGACACCCGATCCCGCTCCCGGTACAGATCCTATGCAGAGTACTGTGAAATTACCGGCAGGGACAAAGTATTACACAATGGTAGAAGGGGCTCCCGGTGATTCTCATGAATTATCTACCGATACATACGTAGAGGTTATTGAAAAGTTATCAAACGGCTATACAAAAATTATGATAGGTACTACTACGTATCTTATTAAGACAAACGGTGAAAGCACATCCGGAGAAAATGAAGAACCTGCAGAACCTCTGAAAGTGGTTAATATCGGATCCAATAAATTAGAAACTTCGTTATCCGTTCATCCGGTAAACTCAAGCGGAGATCCGATGACAAAGATTACTGTCATCTTGCCTGCAAATTCGTGGATAGACTATATTGATAATGTTCATAATGGAGTAAGAATTATGAACGGCGGATCAACATTTATGACAACATATGAAAAACTTGCAAGTGCTGTATATTAAAATTAGCATATAATTATTTTGAGATAAAAAAGGGTGGCAGTAAAATCTGCCATCTTTTTTTAAAATAATTTTAGTTTAGAGTTATATATAGAAGTATATCTTTTTGTGTTAGATAGAAATCTAATCGAAATGTATTGTTTTGTGTTAGAGGGCATAGCCCCCCCTCACCGGGGTGAGTAAACAACCGAAAAGAAAAGTACACGGAAATATGATTTTTATTAACACGTATAATAATCGGTCGCCTATATATATAGAACGACCGATAATTTCAAGCTAAAGTCAGTATATTTTTAGAATTCATCATATATTTATTGAAGTTTTTCTATAGTAGGAGATTCCCACCCGGCGTCTATTTCTTCCATGTCGGGCGAGTAAATTCTCAGCAGAAGGTGAAAACCGTCTGTCGGTGCGGGTAACCAGTTTGTCGTGTTTTCAGGAGGTTCGGCGGATACCGTTATATCAAGCGAGCCATCATCATTATATATTATATCTGAACGGTCGTTTATTATATATCGGTCAAGTTCATTATCGACAAGGAAGTTATCGTCGCCATACATTGTGACCGACCAAAAGCCTTTTTCCATCACCGGGGGGAGTTCGTCGAAGTGGATTGTGTAGGTGTGCTGTCCGCTTAGCACCTCACCGTTAGCGTCTTTATTTGATTGAAGGTACAACGCAATTTCTATTGGGTTTGCACCAAGGGCGCTTAACGCTATGCCTGCTCGGTATTCGTATTCTGTTTGAAAGTTTCCTATCGGTTCGCCGGCATACGTCCACATTCCGAGTTCTTTGCCAAAAGTACCAACCGCTTGTATCCAGCTTTCAAAGCAGTCCGCTTGCATTTGTGCCCAACCGGTTTCAAATGCCTGTGTGTCTGTGGTGATTTGCGCAGAGGAGAATGTCATACCCGCACCGATGTTAAGAGTTGCAAGCTCTGCCACCAAATCTGCATCTTCGGGTGCAGGTGGGTTTTGCACAAGAAGTTCATTTGCCAAGTTGAAAAACGTGTCTGCATCCATTGCGTTTACCGTGTCTACGGGAACATAAACGTTTTCTTCCTTGAACTCGCCCTGCAAAGGAACGTATTCCTGTCCGTATGCGCTTAGCGGAACTATAGACATCTGTTTTTGCAATGCAATAACATTTTCTAAGTCATCGTCGCCGTCAAGCACGGGTCTGCAAATAAACCAAACCATGCTTGTGGGCACGTCTATACGGGTTACACCCTCGGGAGTTTCGGCATCTTGCCCTTGCGTCGCTATCATATAAACTCCACCATCGTCTATAACCTGTGGTGTGTTCGTCCATGCATCAAGTATCTGTGTCTGCATGAAACGATCTGTTTCGGGCACGGTATATATCATCGGTTCACTTGAAAGGTCTAACCATGCCATTGAATACAGCGTGTCTACATTAGGAGTAACTACACTTTTTGTATCTGCATTTCTAAGTTCCTGAGTGTGCGTAATTTGGTTTATGGGAGCACCCGATGCTGAAGCATCTTGTGCATTTGTCTGCATTACCATAGTTACATCCATCATTATGAGAGGGTAAAGATAGGTGTACGCATCAGACAATAAATTCCACGTCAGTTCATTAATTTCCGGTTGCGGTTCGGGTATAGCAGTTTCCTCTGTTTCGGGTGTGCTAACGGGTTTTTGTGTTGCTTCTGCCACTTGTTGTGGCGGATTAGATGCGCAACCTGCAAGCAATATAGCCAGCACACAAATAAATGCGATTATCTTTTTCATTTGTTTACCTTCCTCTAAATTTAATGTTTTGTGCACAACTGCACTAAACACATTATCACCTCTTAAATTTTTCTTGTCAAGAATATCCGTAGACGGTATAATAAAAAGTAGATTTCGGGCATTAAAAACTTGTTCTACACAAAAGTATAATACGAACTCGGGGGAAAAGTAATGAAGAAAAAAATAATATCTATGTTTATAGCGATGGTGATGGTGCTAACACTGTTGCCGGCAGTGCCGGTTTTGGCGGGTGTGGGTGATGAATTTCAAACAACTACGGGGCAAGATGCAAACGGTGGTGGTGTTAACATCGGTGCGCAAATGTGGTTTAAGATAATCAAAGAACCGTCCGGTTCAGAGCCGGGCGAAGTTCAGGTGGGAACAGCAACGGCAAATACAACGGCGATACCCAAAGACACAGCCGGGGCGATTACCATACCCGACACGGTAACGTACAATAGTGAAGATTACACCGTGACACAAATTAGAAGCTATGCGTTTCAAGGTTGTGCGAGTCTCACGGGTGTAACCATACCCGCAAGCGTGACAAGCATTGGAAATAATGCATTTGAAAGTTCCGGCATCGAGTCCATAGCCATACCTGCCGGCGTGACGGAAATATACACTAGTACATTTAAAAACTGCACGAATCTCGCATCTGTAACCATGCCCGGGGTGCAAACTATTGGTAATTTTGCGTTTGTGCAAACAGCACTAACAACCGTAACCATGCCGGAGGTGACAAGCATTGGAGAAAGTGCGTTTAGTAATTGCACGAATCTCGGCTCTGTAACCATGCCCAAGGTGCAAACTATTGGTAATGGTGCTTTTCAAATTTGCGAGAATCTCGCATCTGTAACCATGCCGGAGGTGCAAACTATTGGTGAGCTAGCGTTTAGGCAAACAGCACTAACAACTGTAGACATGCCGGCAAGCGTGACAAGCATTGGAAGGGGTGCGTTTTTTACTTGTAATGCCTTAACGTCCGTTTATTTTGAGGGAAATTATAATGAGACCAACATGAAGGACGGAGTAGATTCAATCCGCAATGAGGCGAAAGCATACCGTTATTTAGATGCGACCGGTTGGGATAGCTATACCGGTTCTAAAGCAATAACAACGTCCGCCCGTGTTGCGTATAACCTTGCAAATATAACTACAACCGGCGGCTCGTTTGCCCCCGGAACGGAAGTCGGCGGCTCGTTTACGGCAGATGCAGACTACAAGGCAACACTTTCGGCAAATACAGGCTATGTTTTACCGAGTAGAATTGTGGTAAAAGTAGGTGGCACAGAACTTTCAAGTACTACAGATTATACTTATGTGCAGGCAACAGGAGAATTGACTATACCAAAAGATAAAATCACAGGCAATGTGGAGATAAGCGCAACCGCACTTGTACCCGTAACAAACATAACAATCAATAATGCAACAACCGTGCAAGCAGGGGAAAGTTTAACCCTAAGCGGAAGTGTTG
>CAYJNC010000176.1:0-4475 GCA_964371185.1 uncultured Christensenellaceae bacterium | reverse complement strand
AATTTAACTCGCCCCAACAATACATTTAAATACTTAATTGAAAATTGCCTTGTAGGTTAATGCCACCTTTTAGGTAAGCATAGCACTAAACTTGAGCAAAATTATCGGCCTATTCGCCGAAATTGTTTTCGATGAGTTCTACAAGGGCAGCAACAGCATCTTTTTCGTCTTTGCCGTTTGCAAACACATAAATAGATTCTCCGTATTTAACACCTAAAGACAAAAGCCCCATGATGCTTTTTGCGTTTATCTTTTTGTTTGCGAACTCAATAAGAATTTGAGAGTCGTATTGGTTTGCAACCTGCACGAAACTGGCAGCAGCCTTAGCTTTGAGTCCATCATAGTTGTTTATAACGAGTTCTTTGTAAATCATGTTCATTCCTCCTTTTTAAGCGCCGAAGCGATGGTGTTGATTTTTCGTAAGCGATGGTTCATGCCCGACTTTGTAGTGCCGCACAATTCACACAGTTCTTGCAATGAAGCCTCTTTGTTTTCTAATCGTAAGTAGGCAGCTTCTTGCAGAGGTTCGCTTAACTTTTCAATGCCCATATGTTTTTGTATTATATTAATGCTATTAACTTGCGTCATAGCAGCATTGACAGTTTTATTAATATTAGCAGTTTCACAATTTACAGCACGGTTCACATTATTACGCATTTCTTTTAATATGCGTACATTTTCAAGATTTAGTATAGATGAATGAGCGCCAATCATGGCGAGTAAGGCTACAATGTTGTCTCCTTCGTTTAAGTATACCACAAAACTCTGCCTTCTGTGTATAATTTTTGATTTTATTTTAAAATAAATTAAAATATCTTGTATAATCTCTGCAAAAGGCAAGTAATTGACCACAAATTCGAGGTGATAATGCTTTTTTGGGTTTGAAATTGTGCCACTTCCCAAAAATGCACCTCTTAGCATAGCAACCTTGCAACATTCTTTCTCGTACAAATACTTAGGCGGCATTGCACCGGTGAAAAAATTTCCTTCTATTCCTAATATGTCTATGAGCAAAGAGGCGTTTTCCACGTTGACGGTGTAAGAATGATTTTTTTTCATTTGGTTGTCTTTTACTTCAACCCCGGCATCTAATTTCAAAACATGGGTAACCGTTTTAAATATGCGCTTTGCAACCGTCATGTGCTCGGTGTTATATTTCAATCGTGACCCATTTGCGTTTAGGCTGAATGTTGCACATACTAAAGTAAGTGCGCATAATTCTGCCATTATGCAACAATCTCCCTCGTGTACCGTACAAATTTCGTTTTTAGCTTCCGAAGAAAAAGAAGACACGTGTACCCCCTTAGCGTTTTACGTTCAATATTCTGTGTTCTATTGTAACTCGCATACTGTTTTCGTTGAGACGTCTATATAATTCGTTTGCGATAGCAACGCTTCTATGAACGCCACCCGTGCAACCGATAGCAATAACAAGATGTTTTTTATCTTCCTGTAAATAGCTGGGTGCAAGGGTTATTACCATGTTTGTTAGGCTGTCTAAAAAGAACTTAGATTGTTCAAAAGACAAAACATACTCTTTAACATCGTGGTCAAGGCCGCACTGGTTGCGCATACCCTCAACATAAAACGGGTTGTTTATGAAACGAACATCAAAAATAATGTCTGCATCAAGCGGTATGCCGTGTTTATATCCGAATGAAAGTATGGATATAAGCAAACGCTTGTCGGTGTCGTCTGCATAAAGTGTGTCTATGACCTGACAAAGCTTCATTAGGTTATATGAAGTTGTGTCTATTACATGGTTTGATATGTCTTTTAATTTTTGCAGTTGTTGACGTTCGGTGTAAATACCGCCTAAAATCTCTCCGCTGTGGGTTATTGGGTGTTTTCTGCGCACTTCTTTAAATCTCTTTACCAATGTTTCGTCCGAAGCGTCGAGGAATAATATGTCTAACTCAAGGTCGGGTAAAGTTTTAAGTTTTTCTATAGTGCTGTATATGTGGTTGAAGAAATCTCCCATGCGTGTGTCTACCGCAACGGCAGCCTTTGCAAATTTTTGCGCACTTTTTTGGTATACAAGTGCAAAAGAAGGTATAAGCTCCGGCATTAAATTGTCTACACAGTAATAGCCTAAATCTTCGAGCCGTCTGAGTGCCGAAGAACGTCCGGCTCCCGAAAGCCCTGTAACAATGGTGAATTTCATGGTTGTCCTCCTTTTTTTGCGTTTATTATTTGTTCGGGTAAGATGTTTGCTTCTTCCGCCTTTTTTATAGCCGAAAAAAAGTCTCCTACCCTGTCTGTGGAATGTGCGTCGCTGCCAATAACAAATTTGACACCGGTTTTTGCACACTCTCTTAATTCCTCTACGGTAAACTCGGGGTGTTTTGCATTTATTTCTAAGGCGACGTTCCTTTTTGCCGCTTCTTTAGCAAGTAAAACCTTGTCTATGGGAATGCCATACCCCGGGTGCGATATCATGTTTGTGTTGTATTTTTCCATAGCTAAGACGTACGCACGTGTGTTTTTATCTGCCGATTTTTGAGACTTTGAAAAGGGCAGTAAAAAATGAATTTTGTCGGCCATGGAATTATACCTTACCATTTTATGATAACCAAATAAAACTTTGTCAAACGTATTTATATAATTTTTTGGCAAATCTAACCCGCCGTCGAGCGAAACAATGTTTGCCTCTATGCAAGAAAACACCTTTATTTGCCCACTGTATTTAATTTTAGCCTCTTTTATGTCCGCCAAATATTTTTCTGTGTCTCTTATGCCGAAAAATATATGGGAAGGGCCGTGGTCGGCAATTGCAATTTCTTCTAAACCGCATTTTATTGCCGCAAGCACATTGTCTTCTACACTTCCTTTGCCGTGGCTGTGTGTGGTGTGCGTATGGTAATCCCCATAAATGCTAAGCATGTTAATTAAAATCTCCTATTAAGTGGACTTCTTGCTCGAGTAAAACACCGGTTTTTTCGTATACGGTTTGTTTAACATGGCAAATTAGCGTATATATATCTTTTGAAGTGGCATCGCCTTTGTTTATGATAAAACCGCAATGTTTTTCGCTAACTTGCGCACCGCCGACAGAAAACCCCGACAAATTACATTCTTCAATCAACCTTCCGGCAAAATCTCCCGGTGGACGTTTAAACGTGCTTCCTGCGCTCGGGTAATTTAAGGGTTGCTTTTCTTGCCTTCTTTTTGCTAAATCTGCCATTTTTGAAGATATTTCTTCTTTGTCGGCAGGTTCAAGCTTAAAAGAGGCAGATAACACAATTTGTTTATTTTCCAATAAAGACGAATTTCGATAGGAAAAATTTATTTCGGATGCATCTAAAGTTTTTATGTCTAAATTATTGTTAAGCACCTCGACACTCCTAACGAAGTCCCCGAGTTCGCAGCCGTATGCACCTGCGTTCATGATTAGTGAGCCGCCTAAAGTTCCCGGTATGCCGGCCGCAAATTCTAAGCCGGTTCTTCCGTTGGTTTTGGCGAAAGTTGCAAGCGAATAAAGAGAAACACCCGCATCCGCAAAAATGATGTTGTCTGACACAGAAACATCGCAAAACCCTAATTTGACTACAGCACCCCTTATTCCGCCGTCGGCAACAAGGATGTTAGACCCTCTGCCGATTAAATGAGTTTTTATTTTCGCTTGTCGCAATTCTTTTAACAATAAAACAAGTTGCTCCTTTGTTTGTGGTACAAAAAGAATGTCGCAAGCACCGCCCGTGCGAAAAGTTGTGTGGTTTTTCATGGGCTCATCAAAAAAAACAAACTCTTTTGGAATTATATGTGCAAAACTATCCGATCCGATCATGGTTGTTGAATCACATCCATTATGTTTTGGGCAAGCCACTCTCCGCCGCCTTGTCCCATGCTTTTCAAACGGAAATTCATGGCGGCAACTTCGATTACGATGGCAAGGTTACGTCCCGGACGCACCGGTAAAGTTATTTGCGGTACTTTTATGCCTAACAAAGTAATGAAATTGTCGGCTGTTCCTAAGCGGTCTATGTCGCTTATGTCGCCCGGTTCTAAGTGAATTGAAAGTGTTATGGATTTTTCTCTGACAACCGAGCCCATGCCGTATAGGACGGAAACATCTATTATTCCGATGCCCCTAATTTCCATCATGTGGCGGATAATGTCGGGGGAACGGCCGATTAAAGTGTCGTCTGATAGCTTATGTATTTCGACAACATCGTCTGCCACAAACCTATGACCCCTTTTGACAAGCTCAAGAGCGGTTTCGCTCTTACCGACACCACTGTCGCCGGTTATGAATATACCAACGCCGTACACGTCCATCAAACCGCCGTGGCGAGAAATGGAAGGCGCTAACTGTTCGTCTAAATAAATTGCCGTCTTATGACTTAACTTGGTGGTTGTTAGCCCCGACATCAAGATAGGGACATCATATTTGCAGGCACACTGCAAAAATTCGTCGGGAGGCGTTAAGTTTCTGCCGATAAGTACACAGGGTATGGGGTTTGCAAAAAAACGAT
>CAYJNC010000175.1:4143-4490 GCA_964371185.1 uncultured Christensenellaceae bacterium | reverse complement strand
ACGTAAAAAGAAAGATCTTTGTATTTTATTACCCAACGGTCGGGTAAATTTGATTTAAAATCCCACTGTCCGCCGCCCGTACTACTGCGATTATACACCGCATGGGCATCTTTCCAGAGTTTAGGGAATTGTTTTTTCCAAATAACTTGTGGATCGGGGCGAGACAAAATAAAGTTGCCCCACTTTTCTAATTTCATACCGTCGCCGGTGTCTAAAACCTTGTAATCGTAAAACTCGTTCGTAATAAACATAACATAACTTCCTTTCATTATTTATATATTACCACAAAAGAAGATAAATTGCTTAAGTTATGAAAAAAGTGGTATAATATAATATATTTTAGTGGG
>CAYJNC010000175.1:0-4133 GCA_964371185.1 uncultured Christensenellaceae bacterium | reverse complement strand
CTATGGAAAAACGTGCATATGCTAAGTTGAATTTATCGTTAGACATAACCGGCCGTGCAGAGAACGGTTACCATACGCTCGACATGGTAATGCAGACAATTAGCCTGTATGACATTGTACGGGCAAAAAGAAGCAGCGACATAAAGGTTTCTTGTTTGGCAGGTTGCCCGATAGAGAAAAACACTGTTTATCGGGCGGCGAAGCTGTTTTTTGAACATACGGGCTTAACGGGCGGGGCTTGTTTTGAAGTTAAAAAAAACATACCCGAACAGGCGGGATTAGGAGGAGGCAGCAGCGATGCCGCCGCCGCATTGATGTTGCTAAATGAAATGTATGAAACAAAGTTGTCGGATTGTAAGTTGCAAGAAATTGCCGTTGAGATAGGCGCAGACGTACCTTTTTTCATTGTGGGAGGGTGCAAACGTGCACAAGGGATAGGCGAGGAATTACAAAGCATAAAAAACAATTGTAATTTTAAATATTTGCTTATAAAGCCGAAAAACGGTGTGGGAACGCAAGAAGCATATGAAAAATATCATAGTTTTGATAAAGTGCATATAGACACACAAAAAGTTGTGGAGTCGCTTGGGTGCGATAACAAACAACAGTTTTATAAACACGCAAAAAATGCACTCGAGCGTGCGGGGATTGCGATTTGTTCTGAGGTGGAAGAAATTTTGGTAGAATGCAAAACATTAGGTGCCGATTTTGCGATGATGACAGGAAGCGGAAGCTGTGTTTTTGCAGTTTTTGAAGACGAAAAATTGCTTGCGATTGCACAAGAAAAATTAGAGCAAAAATATCCGTTTTGTAAGACGGCTCACGATGTTTTTTAGTTTTTTTGAGTAGGTAGTTAATAGAATATTTACAAGTTAAATCGTTAATTTTTGGTATTGTCGGTTGAAAAGTTATGTAAATGAACTTATAATAGTACGAAGCACAGAAGAAAGAGGGATATTATTGAGGAGATTTAGAACATCGGCGGCATTTTCAGATTTTTTTGCATTGATGAGGGCTAACAGAAAGCAGATTCTTGCGTTGTTTGTGCCTGTCGTTGTTATCGTAGTTTTTGCGGTTATCATGACTAATGTTTCCGAGAAAGACGATTTTGAAACAAGTTTTATGATGACAAATGACACAATTTCAATCGGCATACGCACGCAAAGCGGTGGTTTTGCCGAAGTAGATGAAAACGGCGAGATAGTGGGTTTCGACAAAGATTATTCAGAGGCACTTATGCAAAAAATTCTTGGTGATCAAGAAAAATTATACGAATATGTTCCGATAACCTCGCAGGCGGCGGGTGCGAGCATAAAATATGGTGAGACAGATATTTCTATGGGGCTTTTAGTAGAGGGCACAAACCAAGTGAGCGGTTTTGCTCTTTCAGATCCGTATTACACAGACTTAGCGGTAGCGGTGGTGCAGGGCGGTTCGCAGTTAGACAGCCTGCTTAATATGTCCGGAGGAAAATTAGGTGTACTTTCGACATCGCTTTCCGATTCGGAGGTTGAGGCGTATGTGGAAAACAACGGGCTTGATTTTGATGTTTTATCATATTCCGACTATGAAAGTGTCAGCACAGACATAGAACATGGCAGGGTAAATGCCGTTGTCATGCCGTTGAGTATTGCAAAGCAATTCGAGGCAAGCGGTTATCGTATTTTGGCAGACTCGTTGTTTGAAATTGGATATCATATTTTGTTGCCGACCGGCCAAGAGGCGGTGGTCGAAGAGGTTAATTTGGCGATTGCCGAATTAGAGGAAGAAGGAATTACAGATGCACTTGAAATAAAATGGGGTGTGTAGGCTTTTTTAAGTAAAAAAAAGTTTACCACCAATAATACATGGGTATATTGTACTTATGAGGTATTTTATGTTATGATAAGAATATAGATATTGTAAAATAAGTATCGTAAATAAAATAATTATTATAATTGGAGGAAATTAGAATGAAAATTAAAAACATTAGCGAACCGCAAAAATTCTTTGAATTGTTAAAGGAATGCAAAGGCAAAGTTGAACTTGTAACTTCGGAAGGCGACAGATTAAACTTGAAATCTACATTGTGCCAATATATCGCATTGACTCAAATGTTTAAAGATGCACAAATAGACGAATTAGATTTAATTGTATCTGAACCCGAAGATTTAAACCTTTTACTCAACTACTTAGTAAGAGGCTAACCTGAAAATTTAGCAAGGGGCTAAACCGATATAGTGGCGAACGGCCGGTTTTATCGGTTTGGCAAAGGGTTAATTGGGAAGTTTAAAATTTCAACAAGAAGGGCATTATCACACTATTTTGATATGCCCTTTTTTGCTGTGTTTTAATCGAAAAGAATATTGTTCTTGCCGATTGAATTGCAGGTATTTTCGTAGGATTAACCGATTCTTTTGATTGTACGGAAATAAACCAAAATAGGCAAAAAAACTGTTTTGGTCATTATTTTTACCCTATTACAGAACCGTCTGCTGCATTTATACAAAGATGAATTGTGTCCTTTGCAAGACCGTATACATTTTCTGTTATAACACCATCGGTATCAAGCATACTACTGCCGTAAAAATTCCACACGGGAACGGTTTCATAACCTGCGCCGGTAGGCATGTTTTTATATTCTAAGTTTATTTGATCTACGCCTATGGATAGACTGTTGTTTCTGACGGTGTCGGCTACTATTGAGTATTTTGCGGTCAATTCCTTGTCGGCGATGGCAATTATTTCCGAAAATGGTAATAACTCGGCCTGTGTTCCTATTTCCTCTAAGTCGCTTTTTTGTTGCCAATCGAACACCGAGACAGAACCGTCGTTTATTCCGATGAGCAAACTGTCGGAGACTAAATTATTATCGATAGGCACGGAAAATTCTTTTGCGTCGGTGATAGCTCCGTTTGAAATGGGTATGCCGTTTATGGCTCTCACTGCCGTCAGCCTAAAACCATTGGGAGACACGGCTTGTGCGCTGTCGGAATCTATTTTATGTATCACCATGTCTTCGATGTTTAACGCGGAAATAATAGCCTCTGCATAAGCGACGGCGCTTTCTTGCGTCATAGGCTCGGTTGGTGTATAGCTTATTTTGTCTGCTATGTTTATGTCGGGCGGGTTGAGAAAAAGTGTGGCGTTTGAAGACACTGTCTGCTCGGTTACTGCGCTTGATTTATTTTCAAATAATAGGGTAGATTCTCCGCCACCGTCTTTTTGCACACGGGCATGGATGATTTGCATATTATAATCTTCCGACCAATTTTGTTCTTGAAAAGCAATTTCGATTACATTGTTCTCTGTTTGCGCCGTCGAGGTATCGTAAACGGTTATGTCTTCTCCCAAGAAAAAATGAACGATTTCCTTTGCCTCATCGTCACTAAATGGCAGATATGATATTTTATATATAGGGTATTCGTCTAATTCTTTATAGCTAACGTCCGCATCTATTTCAATAGACAGTTTGTCTGAACCGGTGTCGACCGAATGGGTATAATGTGTAGGGACTTCGTTTATAGCTTGTGTTGGAGCAGCCGTCGGGGGTTGAGTAGCCGCCGGGGTTTGCGTGGCAGACGGAGTTTCCTCCGAAGAAAATTCTTCTGACTTAGGGGTGGTTGGGGTGGCACTGCAAGCGATACTAAAAAAGAACATAGATATAAAAAATACTAAACAGATTCTTTTAATCATATTTTTTCTCCCGGTGTTTTGGCATGTAGGTACATATTACTTGATAAGAAAATTTTATAATAAGTTCCGTGAAAAGTCAATCTACGGGAAAACAACTATGTATATATGATTTTTAAAACCTTGGGCTTTGCCCAAACCCGCATAGGGACAAATGCCCCTAAGAACCCAAGAAATGCAAAGCATTCGTCCTCACAAACTTTGCTTTACTTCGTTTCGCCTAAAGTCAAAACTTCATACGCACCCTCGTCAAAATATGCTTCGCTACATTCGTGACAATTAGTAAATCGCCACTCTACCGCTCTGCTATTTTTCCTCTACCAAAAAAGTCTCGTTTGAATTTGCTATTTGTTTGTAAACGCACAAATAACGCAAATTACTACACTACCAACTTTTTTAGGTTTTAAAGGCATTAAGTCTCGCTCCATCTCGCTAAAACCTTGTAAACGCGGTTTCTTTAC
>CAYJNC010000174.1:0-4498 GCA_964371185.1 uncultured Christensenellaceae bacterium | reverse complement strand
CGAACAAGCAACCAACTGGGATTTTATGTCCGAGCGTATTAAAAGCGCAAAAGGAACACCCAAAGTTTTAAATTTATTTGCATACACAGGTGGCGCAACGCTCGCTTGTGCCGCGGCAGGTGCTACTGTCACCCACATAGACGCCGCAAAAAGCATGAACGGCTGGGCAAGAGAAAACTTAGAACTTTCGGGGTTGTCAAACCGTCCGGTTCGCATAATTGCCGACGACTGCATGAAATTTGTTTTGCGTGAACAACGTAGGGGCAACAAGTATGACGGCATCGTGATGGACCCTCCGTCTTACGGCAGAGGCGCAGACGGCAAAGTTTTTCGCACCGAAGATAATTTGTTTGAATTGGTAGAAGAAACCACAAAATTATTGTCGGACTCACCTTTGTTTTTCATTATAAATTCTTATACAACCGGGCTTTCTTCCGTTGTGTGCCAAAACATACTCAATTTATGTTTGCAAAAACGTGGCGGAAATTTTTCTGCCGGTGATTTGGTTTTACCTGTTGAAAACAGCAAAACACTGTTGCCTTGCGGCACTACTACTCGGTGGTATAAATGAAAATTTTATACGAAGACAACCACATAATAGTCGCCGTCAAGCCACAAAACATGCCCACACAATCAGACAGTTCGGGTGACGAAGATTTTTTAAGTGCCGTACGAGAATATGTCCGTGTCGCCTACAACAAACCCGGCAACGTATTTTTAGGCTTGGTACACCGTTTAGACAGGCCGGTAGGCGGTGTTATGGTCTTTGCTCGGACTTCAAAGGCCGCCGCTCGTCTTTTTGACCAGCTAAAAGACGGCAGGTTTCAAAAAAGCTATTATGCGGTTGTTAATTCGCCAATCGACAACGAAAATACCCTCTGCGATTATCTACTGAAAAACCCCAAGAAAAACATGTCGGCGGTGGTTTCAAAAAACACATCCGGTGCAAAATATGCGGAACTAAGCTACGTTAAAAAGTCTGAAATTCAAGATTATTCACTTGTTAAAATTAATTTGAAAACCGGAAGATCCCATCAGATTCGTGTACAGTTTAAAAACATAGGTGCGCCTTTAGTCGGCGACAAAAAATATGGCGGTGCCGACAGCCAAAACATATGCTTGTTTGCACATTCAATCAGCATCGACCACCCCACAAAAAAAGAAAGGATGACTTTTTATTGCGAGCCGCCCAAAAATCATCCTTGGAATTTATTTTCATTTTGATTGTTATTATATGTTCACCAACGGAAAACGTATGTCGTCTGTTTCAATTCGCAATCCGTTTAAATAAGCAACCAAATTATTAACACCCGTATTAAATTCAATCTCGGTCGCCCACAAGGCTTGGTATCTTATGCCCATCTTTTTATTAAGTTTAACGTCTCCGTAAACCGCATCGCCTAAAATCGAGCAACCTGCCGCCTCTATGTGCGCACGTTCTTGGTTTACGTGCCCCGTAACCGGTTCTATTTCAATCAGGCTAAATTCGCCGTTTGTTCGCAAAACTGCGTATCTGCTGTATATTGGTATAGCACCTTTAACATTTGTTGCGGCAATCCTATAATTACCGTCTTTTTCTTTTACATAGAAATGTTGAAGTTCACCCCTGTTATATTCGGGTTTGCCGGCAACGATAGCCTGAAACCTTCTGATAATTTGCCGTTGCCTTAGTGCCATTCTTATCGCCTCGAAGGTATCGCCATTTTTTGCAAACATCGCCAAACCACCCGTATACATATCGAGATGATAACAAGAAAAAGGTATGCACCCGAGTTCTTCATAATACTCGCCGTTGTGCATCATATGGTCTGCCACCATAGAAGTCAGGCTGTGCCACTTACTTTTATTGTTTTCTTCCGTCTGGCATACACCGGGTTTCTTATTCAACACAATAATATTTTTGTCTTCATAACATATGTCTAAGGTGGGCTTTTTTTCAAGCTCGGCAGGTAAATATACTTCTATAACATCTCCCGGTTCAACGGCATAGTCTTTTTTAACAAGACAGCCGTTTAGCTTTATATCGCCCTTTTTAAGCATCTTTTTCAAATTATATTTTTGTAACTCGGGCAAGGCCCAAACGGTATATTCGGTTGTACTTAAAGATTTCTGACTGTCACCAACGTTTATCCTTATCATAAAACTCCTCTTAGCAAAATATATACCAACAAAAAACAGCGAAATGTATATTTATCCACCGTTTTTAATTTGTTCAATTTACACACAATTTATATAAGTACTTTCGCCAAAAATTCTTGCAATCTTTCGTTCTTAGGATTGCCGAAAAATTCTTTGGGAGGTGCTTGTTCTATTATTTTTCCCTCGTCCATAAACAAAACACGGGTAGCAACTTCTTTTGCAAACCCCATCTCGTGGGTTACAACAACCATTGTCATACCATCGTCTGCAAGCGCATGCATAAACTCTAAAACCTCGCCCACCATTTCCGGGTCTAGCGCCGACGTCGGTTCATCATAGAACATCACATCTGGGTTCATGGCCAGCGACCGTACAATCGCAACCCTTTGCTTTTGTCCTCCCGACAAAGACGCAGGGTAAGCATCGCTTTTTTCGCTCAGGCCGATTCTCTCTAAAAGCATAGTCGCCTTGTCGTTCGCCTCTTCTTCGCTCATCAGGTTGAGTTTTATGGGCGCAAGCGTAATATTTTTCCTCACCGTCATGTGCGGGAACAAATTAAACTGCTGAAACACCATGCCCATTTTTATTCTTAAATGGTCAATTTCTTTTTCTGTAGAACCCGTAAGCCGTTTGCCCTCGAACCAAATTTCACCCGAAGTCGGGACTTCCAGCAAATTTAAGCATCGTAAAAATGTAGATTTACCGCTTCCCGAAGGGCCGACAACCACCACTTTTTCACCTTGGTGAATATGCTCTGTAATGCCCTTTAATACTAAATTATCATTAAATTGTTTGCATAAATCTTTTGTTACTATCATATAAACTTACCTCGCATCGCTTTGCGATAATTTTTTCTCTAACTTTTTCAAACCAAAGCTGATTAACATAACAATAGCCAAATACACCAACGCTATAAAAATCAGCGGAACAAAGGGTTCGTATGTTCTTGAGCGCACCAACTCTGCCGCACGGGTTAAATCTGTGACCGCTATGTAGCCGACAACCGAAGTTTCTTTGAAAAGCACAATAAACTCGTTGCCGAGCGCCGGCAATATGTTTTTTATCGCCTGCGGCAAAATTATTGTCCTCATCGTCACCGCACGAGAAAGCCCTAACGATCGACCTGCTTCCATTTGGCCTTTGTCTATAGACATTATTCCTGCCCGAACAATTTCGGCAACATACGCACCGCTATTTACACCAAACGCAAGCGCCGCAACATAGGGCGCGGCTTCGGGCGGGGCGGCGGCGAAAACAACGTAGTACATTATCAACAGTTGTACTACTATAGGCGTTCCTCGAATAATAGTAATATACACTTCGCAAATAGCACTTACCCATTTTAGCTTTTTATTATAAAGCGCATTTACTTTTGTGATAGCCACCACAGAACCTATCAGCACACCTAATATGATTGCAATACCCGCAACCATAAGCGTCACTAACAAGCCATCAAGAAAAATTGTCCACCTGTTGTCGACAATTAAAGTTTTGTATATTTGTTCAGGTAAATCTGCAAACATTTTAAATTACTCCCAACCGAATTTTATGATAATACATAATAATAAATAATTATACCATATTAATAAAAATTCACAAAGGAAAAAAATTTCCTTTGTGAATAGTTTCTACTACAATTTTAAAATTTTGCTTATACGGCAGCTTGCTCTGCGTGCATTGCTGTCCATTCAGCCACTTCGTCGCCCAAACCTTCGATAACAGAGTTTATGACTTCAAGTAAACCATCGTTGCCTTTTGCAACCGCAATCGCATATTGCTCTTCTGTGAAAGGCTCGTCTATTATCATCAAATCTTCGTTTACAGCAACAATGTTTTGTGCCGGAAGTTGGTCTAATACAACTGCGTCTAATCGACCGTTTTTAAGGTCTAAAGCCGCTTCCAAGCCTGTTTTGTATTGTTGAATTGTTGCGCCTTCAACGTCGGTTACATAAATGTCACCTGTTGTGCCAAGTTGCACGCCGATTGTTTTGCCTGCAAGGTCATCAACGCCCGAAACTTTAGGATCTTCTGCATTTACGATAATAAGCTGTGTTGCATCTGCATAAGGTGTTGAAAAATTAACACTTTCTGCACGCTCGGGTGTAACCGTCATGCCTGCGGCAACAAGGTCGCCTTTGCCCGAATCAAGCGCCGGAATAAGGCCATCAAAGTCCATGTCTACAACTTCAAGTTCAACACCGAGTTCGTCGGCAACAGCCTGTGCCATGTCTACGTCAACACCTGCCGGTTCGTTGTCTGAACCTAAGTATTCGTAGGGCGGGAACGCAGCGTTTGTAAGCATTATGAGCCTACCTTCTTCTTGAATCCTTGCAATATCTGCCGGAACTTCTTCTGCCGG
>CAYJNC010000173.1:0-4501 GCA_964371185.1 uncultured Christensenellaceae bacterium | reverse complement strand
AATGACCCCCCGGCAAACGTCCTTTCCACGCCCCCCAAATTTGGGTATGAGCAACATTTAACGAATCAATATTTTTTTGCGAGTTTAAGCGCACATTCGTTTGCCTCTGCGCCACTGTTTGAAAAAAATACTTTGTCGTATCCCGTTTGTTCGCACAACACCTGTGCTAACTCTGCCTGAACATCATTGTAAAAATAATTGCTGGTATGCAGAACCGAATCTATTTGCTTTTTTAAAATCGCACAAAATTCGGTGTCCGAATAACCAAAAG
The DNA here is from genome assembly GCA_964371185.1 of uncultured Christensenellaceae bacterium. Lineage (GTDB taxonomy): Bacteria > Bacillota > Clostridia > Christensenellales > Christensenellaceae > CAYJNC01. The sequence goes on along the minus strand of CAYJNC010000173.1, from coordinate 4,230 downwards.
CGTTTACAGCTATCCCTGCAAGGAAATCTTTGTAGCTTTTGCCTTCTGTGTCATATAGGGTTATACCTTCACCCGATACAAAAGCGGCCGGCAGACGTTCACCGAATACAGGCATATAAAAAGACTTGTCATTTTGCACTATTGTGTTTAAATCCATATATTCCTACTTTCATTCAACTATCATAGTGCCGATGCCCGAATCGGTAAATATTTCCAGTATTATCGGGTGGGGGATTGTGCCGTTTAATATGTGTACTCTTGAAACACCACTATCGAGCGCTTCTAAGCAACTGCGAACTTTAGGCAACATTCCACCGTTTATGCTTCCATCGGCTATCATACTTAGTATATCTTTTTTTGTCGCAACATACAAGAGTGTTTCTGCGTCGTCTGCATCTGTTCTTATTCCGTCGGTATCTGTTAGGAAAATAAGTTTTTCCGCCTTAAGAGCCGTTGCAATCGCCGCAGCGGCCGTGTCTGCATTAATATTATAGCTTTCGCCGTTCTTGCCCACACCGACGGGAGCAATGACCGGAATGTATTGGTCGGCGGCAAGAGTGTTTAGCAAAGTTGCATTAACACTGACAACCTGTCCGACATTACCCAAATCAACACCGTCTTTCATTGGCTTTTTCTCGGATAACAAAATGTTGCCGTCAATACCGCAAAGGCCGATTGCAGAAGCGCCCATGCCGTTTAGTTTTGCAACAATTTCTTTGTTTATCTTACCCGTCAAAACCATTTGTACAACTTCCATTGTTTGATCGTCGGTAACACGCAAACCGTCTATAAATTTCGGTTCAACCGAAAGCGCCTTTAAAGTGTTGTTAATGTCAGGGCCACCGCCGTGCACTAATATTGGGTTCATGCCAACAAACTTTAAAAGAGTTATGTCTTCCATAATTTTTTGTGTCAGCTCTTCGTTTAACATGGCGGCACCACCGTATTTGATTACAATAGTTTTGCCAAATAAGCGCTGAATGTAGGGCAGTGCCTCTACAAGCATATGCGCCTTTGATTGATATAGTTCCATTTGTTGTTCTGTATTCATTATATAAAAGCTCTCTTTCGTTAATTATAAGTACCAAGCGACACTCGGCAGGCCGAGGCCTTCTTCTAAGCCGTTCATTATATTAAAGTTGTGTATTGCCTGTCCGGCCGCACCTTTAATCAAATTGTCTATACAAGAAACTATGATTATTTTTTTTGTTCGTGTAGAAACATCAAACCCGATATAACAATTGTTAGACCCAACCACCTGTTTTAATTCGGGCAGATTGCCGGGTTGCAATACATGGGTAAAAGTTGCGTTTTCATAACATTTGCTGTACGCTTCGTATACCTCTTTAGCATCGGAACCTTCGTTAATATCCGCATAAATTGTTGCCAATATGCCTCTTTTAACCGGCAAAAGATGTGGAGAAAATTGCAATATCGGTGTGTTTTTTGACAGCAAGCCGAGTTGCTCTTCTATTTCTGAAGTGTGGCGGTGCGCAACAACCGAATATGCCTTGAAATTATCGTGGGTTTCACAATAAGAAAAACCTAAGCTTTCTTTCCTGCCGGCTCCGCTGACGCCGGATTTTGCGTCTATTATTATGCCTTCGCTTTTTATCAAACCATTTTTTAATAAGGGAGCCAATGCCAAAATAGAGGCAGTCGTGTAGCACCCCGGGTTCGCAAGCAAATTCGTGTTTGCTATGTCGTCTTTAAAAAATTCGGGCAAACCGTATACCGCTTGGGTGTTTTCTTCTTTTGCGGTATGAGTCAGGCCGTACCACTTCTCGTATAAATCTAAGTTGTTGTATCTAAAATCTCCCGAAAGGTCTATCACCTTGCAATTATTTTCAAGCAATGCCGGTGCAACTTGCATAGATTGCCCGTGCGGCAAGCATAAAAATACAACATCGCTTTTTTCTGCAATAGTTTTTGCATCGTCTGCCGACAACAAAACATCCTCGTCGTTTGAAAAATTCGGATAAACTTCGCTCAGGTTCTTACCTGCGAAATTCTTTGAAATGGCAGCAACTACGCTTGTTTTCGGGTGGTTTGCAAGTAGCCTCATAAGCTCTGCACCAACATAACCGGTTGCGCCAATAACTGAAACTTTTATCATTAGTTCACTCACCTTATCTTAATATATTCATAATTATACTTTATTTTGCATAATTATGCAATAAATATTTTTCTTGCAATACATATCTTCGTATGATATTGTTATATATATAATATAATAAGAAACCTATAAAAAACAAGGTGCGCCGGGAAAAAAGTTTTTTTGGCGATAATAGGGAAAGTGGTAAAAGCCACTACAGCCCCCGCTACCGTGATATGGAGTTTCTAAACATTATGCCACCGAACATTTTTGGGAAGGCGTTTAGAAAACGATGAAGTTTAGTCGGTAAACCTGCCTTGATTTTGCTGAGTAATATTTTTTTCGGTGGGAGAAAAGTATGATAACATACCTTATCTATCGAAAACGAGATAAGGTTTTTTTATTTGAAAAAATAGTCGCACCTTATAAAAGGGCATTAAAAGCCCGTGATTATTGCAATAACCATAGGTGAGGAAGTTGCTTTTATAAGTGCATTTTCTGAGGGAAGTCATAGGGTTTCTCTAATATAGGGCATAGAGGGAGTGTTTTGGGTTCACTCTCTCTGCTTTTTTTATATTTATGGTTTTTTTATTGGTTTGTACACAATAAACATATTCATGAATACTTGAAAAAACCCATTATAAGTGATATGATAAGCGAGTATTTATTGTATTAAATTAGAGAGGTTTAATAAATGGCAAAACAAAAAGATAGCTTTGTAGAACACATAACGTCGCAAAAGGAAGATTTTTCCAGATGGTATACCGACGTAATAAAGATGACAGATTTAGTAGATTATTCCGACGTTAAGGGTTGTATGGTAATAAAACAATATGGCTACGGAATATGGGAACTCATGCAACAGCAAATGGACGCTATGTTCAAAGAAACAGGGCATAAAAATGCGTATTTTCCGTTGCTTATTCCAAAAAGTTTGCTTGAAAAAGAGGCAGAGCATGTGGAAGGCTTTGCGCCCGAGGTTGCGTGGGTAACACAGGGTGGAAACGAAGAATTAGCAGAACCTTTAGCAATCCGACCGACATCGGAAACAATAATTTGTTCTATGTATTCTAAGTGGATACAAAGTTACAGAGATTTGCCCGTGTTGTTAAACCAATGGTGCAGTGTTTTGCGTTGGGAAAAAAGCACCCGTCCTTTCTTGCGTACTTCTGAATTTTTATGGCAAGAGGGGCACACCGTTCATGCCACGAAAGAAGAGGCGGAAGAAGAAACGGTAAGAATGCTTAACGTATACACAGACTTTGCACAAAATGTGCTTGCGATTCCCGTAATTGCCGGACAAAAGAGCGAAAAAGAAAAATTTGCCGGTGCCGTTCACACCTACACAATGGAAGCGTTGATGTTAGACGGAAAAGCCTTGCAAATGGGTACTTCTCATAATTTAGGACAAAACTTTGCAAAAGGTTTTGACATTCAATTTTTAGACAAAGACGGTCAAAGGAAATATGCTTGGCAAACGTCTTGGGGGACTTCTACCCGCATGATAGGTGGGTTGATAATGGTGCACGGTGATGAAAGAGGCTTGAAGTTGCCGCCTCGTGTTGCACCAATACAATGCGTTGTCGTGCCGGTTGCGACTCATAAGGAAGGTGTTTTGGAAAAAGCGCAAGAGCTTTTCGATACGCTTAAAAAAGCGGGTGTAAGGGTAGAGCTTGACGACAGAGACCAAAGCCCGGGCTGGAAGTTTAACGAGTGGGAAATGAAAGGCGTTCCCGTACGTATAGAAATAGGGCCTCGTGACATCGAAAACAATTGTTGTATGGTCGCAAGAAGAGATAATTTTGAAAAGCAAAGTTATTCGCTCGACAATATTTCACAAACGATTATAGAATTGTTAGACACTATCCACGACAACATGCTTAAAATGGCGTATGATTTCAGAGAAGAACATACTCAGAATGCCACAAACAAAGAAGAATTTATTTCGGGCATAGAAGAGGGCAAAGGCTTTGTGCGTGCTATGTGGTGCGGAGACGCAGAATGTGAAGCGAAAATAAAAGAAGAAACAGGTGTTACCACCAGATGTATGCCGTTTGAACAAGAAAACCTTTCTGATGAATGCGTATATTGCGGAAAACCTGCAGAAAAAATGATGTATTTTGCAAAAAGCTATT